>NZ_LZJH01000092.1:0-511 GCF_001666745.1 Mycobacterium sp. E2699
GCTGCGCCCAGGCCAGGTTGAGATCCTCCAGCAAAATCCGCCACGACACCCCGTCGACCGCCAGATGGTGAACGATCGCCACCAATCGACCGGCAGGGACCACCCACACCGCGCTCAGCATGATTCCGGCCGCCGGGTTCAACCGCGACCGCGCCTCCACCAGCGCCTCCTCGGACAGCGCGTCCACCGCCCGCAGGCAGTGGCGGGCGTCCACGGACCCCGGCTCGGGCACCGTCAGCGACCAACCCCCGGCGCCGTCGTCGTCGACCCGCAGCCGCAGCATCGGATGCCGATCCAGCAGGGCCTGCAACACCACCACCACGTCGGCCTCTGTCGCCCCGGCCGGAGCCTGCACAACCACCGTCTGGTTGAACTGGTCCACCGGACCCTTGACGCTGTGCAGCCAGCGGATGATCGGGGTCGCGGCCACCGGGCCGACGCCGTCATCGACCACCTGGGCGCCGTCGGCCACCCCGGCCACCCGGGCCAGCCGGGCCACGGTCTGCTCGAC
>NZ_LZJH01000093.1:0-81015 GCF_001666745.1 Mycobacterium sp. E2699
ATCCCCGGCTCGAGGTTCAGCTTGCCGAGCGCCAGGTCGAATTTGGCGTTCTGCGCCTCCTCGAGCGTCATGTCGTCGCGCTCGAAGTAGGCGCAGCTGTAGGTCTGGGTGGGGTCCAGGAACAGCCGGAAGAAGTCGTCCGAGAGATCGTAGTGTGCTTGCACATTCCCGAAATGCGGCGTGAGCTGCACAGACATGAGGTATTGAGCCTTTCTGTATCTCGGGTCCCGGGCTTCCCAGCGCCCGCGCGCCCCGGTTTACCCCCGATGCATCCCCTGCATGCTAGCCGTTAAGGCTGTCCAAGTCGCATTTCAAGGCTTGGCTCTACGTCACATACCCGTCACAAGACGCGGGGGCGGGTTGGTGGTGCGAACGGCATGGGTCCACGGCCTCGAGGCGTCAGCCCACGCCCACGTGAGGCGTCTTGGCGCCGCCTCACGGCTCTCGCGGCGGCAGGATCGGCGAGGGATGCGGCTGCCCGCGGAACTTCTCCAGCGAGCCGCCCGCCTCGACGATGCCGCAGATCGCGCTCCAGCTCAGCATGGTCAGGTAGTCGATCAGCTCGTCGGCGCTCATCCGCGGGTCGGAGATCCAGGAGTGGGTGGCCAGTTGCACGCCGCCGACCATGATGTAGGACCACGTTTCCACCCCGCCCGTGTCCATCCCGGCCTCCTGCATGCGCCGGCGCAGCATCATCGCGAGCATCCGGGCGATGATCCGCTCGGAGTCGGCGATCACCTTGCTCTTGGTCGGCGAGCTGTTGGCCATCACGAACCGATACGGCTCGGGTTCCTCCGCGACGGTCTCGACGTACACCCGGATGATCTCGCGGGTCAGGTCGAAGCCGTCGAGGTTGGACGTCAGCGCACGCGCCATGTTGGGGATCAGCGTCGACTGCGCGAAGCGCATCAGCACCGCGGTGGTCAGGTCGTTCTTGTCGACGAAGTAGCGGTACAGCACGGTCTTGGAGACGCCGATCTCGGCGGCGATCTCGTCCATGCTCAGGAAGCGGCCGTGCCGGCGGATCGCCACGATCGTGCCGTCGACCAACTCATTGCGCCGCTCCACCTTGTGTTGGTGCCAGCGCCGCTTGCGACCATCCGTCTTGATGGTCGCGGCCGTTATCCGCTCTGCCACTCTCGCCGCTTCCCACTCAATCGACGCCCCCGATACTACGGGTTACCGGGCCGGTTTAGGCGCATGGGCTGCGGACGCTGGGGGGCCACAAGCAGGGCGGTAACACTAACTGCCCACGGCGATAGATGATGGTGTGGTGGTACACAGAGCCCCGGACAGAGCCGAAGCGCCGAGCCGGTCCGGCGTCCCGCCGTCGGACCCGGATCTGATCGCGCCCCCGGCCGGCAGGGCTCGACCGTCCCTCGCCGAATCCTTCGCCGGGGCCGATCCGGAGGCCGACGCGCAGCGACGGGCGGCGCTGCGCCGGATGAAGACGGTCGCGCTGGGTTTCCTGGTCGGCGCCACCGTGGTGTTTCTCGCCTGCCGGTGGGCGCAGGCGCACGGCGCCACCGCGGTCTGGGTCGGCTACGTCGGGGCCGCCGCCGAGGCCGGCATGGTCGGCGCGCTGGCCGACTGGTTCGCGGTCACCGCGCTGTTCAAGCACCCGCTCGGCATTCCCATCCCGCACACCGCGATCATCAAGCGCAAGAAGGACCAGCTCGGCGAGGGCCTGGGCACGTTCGTGCGGGAGAACTTCCTGTCGGCGCCGGTCGTCGAGACGAAGCTGCGCGACGCGCAGGTGCCCAGCCGGCTCGGCAAGTGGCTCTCGGAGCCCACCCACGCAGCCCGGGTGGCGAGCGAGACGGCGACGGTGTTGCGGGTGCTCGTGGAGCTGTTGCGCGACGAGGACGTCCAGCAGGTGATCGACCGGATGATCGTCCGCCGCATCGCCGAGCCGCAATGGGGTCCGCCCGTGGGCCGCGTGCTGTCCACCCTGCTGGCCGAAAACCGCCAGGAGGCGCTGATCCAGCTGCTGGCCGACCGGGCATTCCAGTGGTCGCTGAACGCCGGCGAGGTCATCCAGCGGGTGGTCGAGCGCGACTCCCCGAGCTGGTCGCCCCGCTTCATCGACCATCTCGTCGGTGACCGCATCCACCGCGAGCTGATGGACTTCACCGACAAGGTCCGCCGCAACCCCGACCACGAGTTGCGCCGTTCGGCGACGCGCTTCCTGTTCGAGTTCGCCGACGACCTGCAGAACGACGCGGAGACCATCGCCCGCGCCGAGGCGGTCAAGGAACAGCTGATGGCGCGCGACGAGATCGCCGACGCCGCGGCGACGGCGTGGCGGACGCTGAAAAGGCTGGTGCTCGAGGGTGTCGACGACCCGTCCAGCACGCTGCGCACGCGCATCGCCGACACCGTGGTCCGCATCGGGGAGTCGCTGCGCGACGACGCCGATCTGCGCGACAAGGTCGACAACTGGATCGTGCGGGCGGCCCAGCACCTGGTCTCCCAATACGGGGTGGAGATCACCGCGATCATCACCGACACCATCGAGCGCTGGGACGCCGAGGAGGCCAGCCGGCGCATCGAGCTGCACGTGGGGCGCGATCTGCAGTTCATTCGGATCAACGGCACCGTCGTGGGGTCCCTGGCCGGGCTGATCATCTACGCCGTCGCGCAGCTGCTTTTCTAGGGGTGCTAACAAGTGCTTGCAATAGCAAGCACTTGGTCGTACTCTGGGCGCGTAACGATCAGGCCCACCCGAGGAGTACGCGATGCCGCCGGAGGAGAAACTCTCGGCCAAGGTGTCCACGGCGGCTTCCGAAGTGGCCTCCGACCTCGGCAGCTTCATCCGGGATCTGCGGGAGAACGCGCAGGTCTCGGTGCGCCAGCTCGCCGAGCGGTCCGGTGTCAGCAACCCTTACCTGAGCCAGGTGGAGCGCGGATTGCGCAAGCCGTCCGCGGACGTCCTGAACCAGATCGCGAAGGCGCTGCGGGTTTCGGCCGAGGTGCTCTACGTGCGGGCCGGGATCCTCGAGCCCAGCGACAAGAGCCAGGTGCGCGACGCCATCATCACCGACACGGCGATCACCGAGCGGCAGAAGCAGATCCTGCTGGAGATCTACGCGTCGTTCACCCAGCAGAACGAATCGATTGTGGAGGAGTGTCCGAGCGGATCCGACAGCGACGAGTGATTGCCCTGTCAATCCGCGGGTCTTGACAATTCCCCCCGAATTCACCCCCAGGACTGACACTTGGCCCTTTTTTCAGATGAGAAGAAGTAGTAACCCCGATAGCAAGACAAATCATGAAAGGAAACACGAAGCACATGGCTGAAAATTCGAACGTCGAGGACCTGCGTGCCCCGCTGCTGGCAGCCCTGGGCGCCGCCGACCTGGCCCTGGCCACCGTCAACGAGCTGATCGCCAACATCCGTGAGCGTGCCGAGGAGACCCGCACCGAGACCCGCAGCCGGGTCGAGGAGCGCCGCGCGCGCCTGTCGAAGCTGCAGGAGGACCTGCCCGAGCAGTTCACCGAGCTGCGCGAGCGGTTCACGTCCGAGGAGCTGCGCAAGGCCGCCGAGGGCTACCTGGAGGCGGCGACCAGCCGGTACAACGAGCTGGTCGAGCGCGGCGAGTCGGCCCTGGAGCGCCTGCGCAGCCAGCGGCCCTTCGAGGACGCGTCGGCCCGCGCCGAGGGTTACGTGGACCAAGCCGTCGAGCTGACCCAGGAGGCCCTGGGCACCGTCGCTTCCCAGACCCGCGCGGTCGGTGAGCGGGCGGCCAAGCTGGTCGGCATCGACCTGCCCAAGAAGGCCGAGTCGGCCAAGAAGGCCCCGGCCAAGAAGGCGCCCGCCAAGAAGGCTGCGGCCAAGAAGGCGCCGGCCAAGAAGGCGTCGGCCAAGAAGGTCACCCAGAAGTAATCCGGCACCGAGGCGAACTCGGTGAGATGACGCTCGACTCCGAGTTGCCCTCCGGGGCGACTCGGAGTCGACGTTTTGCGGGCCGCCCGCATACCCTTATGGCGTGCCTCATGTAGTGAACACCGTCATGTGGGTCCTGCTTCTCGCCATCCTGGTGACGGCGGTGTACGCGTTTGTGCACGCGGCGCTGCAGCGGCGCGACGCATATACCGCCGCAGACAAGCTGACCAAACCCGTCTGGTTGCTCATCCTCGGCGGGGCCGTGGCGATGTCCTCCATCCTGTATCCCGTTTTCGGCGTGCTCGGCATGGCGATCGCCGCGTGCGCGGCCGGCGTGTATCTGGTCGACGTGCGGCCCAAACTCCTTGAGATCCAGGGCAAGTCGCGCTAGCGGGATGAAAGCCTTGCTGGCCGCGCCCGCGGTGGCGGTCGCGCTGCTCGGCTCGCCGGCGGCGGCTCCCGCTCGTGCCGACGCCACCCCCGCACCCCCTTTCATCGACCACACCCAGTGGGCGCACTGGAGCGGGCTGCCCAGCCTGCGGGTCTTTCCGACACCTTCGGGGCGGATGGCCGCCAGGCGGCCCTTCGTCGCCACCGACGCGGACGAGGCCTGGGGCGAGGTGCTGGCGCTGTCGCCGGACGCCGACGCCGCCGGCATGCGCGCGCAGTTCGTCTGCCACTGGCAGTTCGCCGAGCTCGCCCAGCCGGGCAAGGCGAGCTGGAACCTGGAGCCCTGGCGCCCGGTGGTCGACGACGCCGAGATGTTCGCGACCGGCTGCAACCCCGGCGGTCCCGAAGAAGCGTTCTAGTGGCCGGCCACCCCACCCGCGCCCAGCTGGCGGCCCTGATCGACCACACCCTGCTCAAACCCGAGGCAACCCGCGCCGACGTCGCCGCCCTGGTCGCCGAGGCCGCCGAACTGGGCGTCTACGCGGTGTGCGTCTCGCCCTCGATGGTCCCGGCCGCCTTGGAAGCTGTCGACGCCGCCGCCGGGGCCGCCATGCCGGTGGCGGCGGTGGCGGGTTTCCCGTCGGGCAAGCACGTGTCGGAGGTCAAGGCGCACGAGGCCGCGCATGCGGTGGCGTGCGGGGCGGGGGAGATCGACATGGTCATCGACCTCGGCGCCGCGCTGGCCGGCGAGCTCGGCGCGGTGCGATCCGACATCGAGGCGGTGCGGGCCGCGGCGCCGCGGGCCGTGCTCAAAGTGATCGTCGAGTCGGCGGTGCTGCTCGGCCTCGCCGACGGGCGCCGGCTGGCGGACGTGTGTCGCGCCGCCGAGGACGCCGGTGCCGACTTCGTCAAGACCTCGACCGGATTCCATCCCGCGGGCGGCGCGTCGGTGGCCGCCGTCGCCCTGATGGCCGGGGCCGTCGGCGGGCGGCTGGGGGTCAAGGCCAGCGGCGGCATCCGCACCGCCGCCGGCGCGCTGGCCATGGTGGGGGCCGGGGCGACGCGGCTCGGCCTGTCGGCCACCCGCGCGGTGCTCGACGGCCTCGACTAGCCGCCCCCGCTCACACGTGGGCGAAGCAGGGGTCGGTGGTGTTGTCGTTGGGAATGCTGGCGTTCTGCGTCGAAAAGTGCGCTGACACACCGGTATCGGTGACCTGCACGCTGTCGGCGTGGATGCCCAGCGGGTAGTTCTTGGTGAATTGCGCGGTGAAGTCGTCCAGCGTCGACTGCACCGATTCCTTCGGCATGGTGAAGCCCAGCGCGTTGAAACTCACGATCTGCAGTTGCAGCCCGGTGCCCGACACCACCGGCTTGGCCGTGATGTTGTCGAGCATGCCCTTCAACTCGACCGTGCCGTCGGCCGGGTGAGTGGTCACGCTGTTGGTGACGAACGGTCCCAGCACCGGAATCGCGTTCTGCACCGACTGCTTGATGCCGTCACTGGTCCAGCTGATGGTGGCGTCCAGCGAGCCGATGGTGCCCTTCGAGTTGGCGGTCGACTGGAGCCGGACGTCGCGGATGTTGAGGTTGAGCTTCATGCCCTTGGCGTCGCGGATGTTGTTGCCGGCGGTCTGCACCGAGATGTTGGTGTAGTGCTTGGTCATCTGCTGCCACAGCATCAGCGGCGTCACGCCGAAGGAGGCGGTGGCCTGGTCCTTGACCTCGCACGCCACCGCCTCGGCGACCTTGGTGTCCGCCACGTGGCGGACGTACAGCTCGGCCCCGATCAGGCCCGCGACGATCAGCGCGAACACGATGATGCAGATCAACAGGATGGACAGCGGGTCGCGAAGGAAGCGTCGTTTTCTTTTCACCGGTGCCGGCTCTTCGTTCGGAGTGGCCAGCTTCTCCGTCGGTCCCGCGGGCGGGATGGGCGGCGGCGCGTGGGGGGGCCGCGGCGGGTTCGGGTTCGCGACGCCCAACCTCTCTGTCTGGCCGGGTTGCTGGCCGGGTTGCTGGCCGGGCGCCAACGGCGGCGGGACCTGGCCCGGGCCACCGGTGCTGATGCGCTCGGTGGGCCGCTCAGTCGGGGGCTGACCGAACGGGCCTTGGCTGGCGGGACGGGCCCACGTCGACGGGCCCTCGTTGGGTGGTCCCTGCGGGCCTTGTGGGTTCGTCACCCAACCGATTCTGCCCTATCCAGCTGAGCAAAGTCGGAGCGGTTACGCAGCACCGCGATGCTGTCGCGGGCCGCGGCCACCCGGTCGACGTCGATGTCGGCGACCACCAGTTGCGGGCCGTCGCCGGCCGAGGCGACCACCTCGCCGAGCGGCGAGGCCACCAGGCTGCCGCCCACCCCGGTCGGGGCTCCCGCGCCGGAGCCCGACTTGGTCAGGGCGTCCGCGGGGTCGGCCTGGCCGACGGCGGCGACGTAGCTCATCGAATCGAGCGCCCGCGCCCTCGCCAGCAGCGTCCACTGCTCGAGCTTGCCGGGACCGGAGCCCCAGGACGCGCACACGACGATCAGCTGGGCGCCGCGCCGGGCCAGCTCGGTGTAGAGCGCCGGAAACCGGATGTCGTAGCAAACGCTCAACCCGACCCGGACCCCGTCGACGTCGACCACCACCGGCTCGCGGCCGGGCGCGACGGTGCGCGACTCGGTGAACCCGAACGCGTCGTACAGGTGGATCTTGTCGTAGTGGGTGTCCGGCCGGTTGGGGGCACCCGGCCCGGCCACGATCAGCGTGTTGGTCACCCGCCCGTCGCCGGCGGGGGTGAACATGCCGGCGATCACGGTGATCCCGGATTCCGTCGCGATGCTGCGGACGCCGTTCGCCCACGGCCCGTCGATCGGCTCGGCGACCGGCGCCAGCGGGACGCCGAACCGGCACATGGTCGCCTCCGGGAAGACGACCAGCGTGGCGCCCGCCTCGGCGGCCCGGCGGGTGTAGTCGCCGACGAGCCGCAGGTTCGCCGCCGGATCGCTGCCACTGAGGATCTGGGCCAGCGCGATTCGCATGGGCGCCAGCTTAGGCCCGGCGGTTAGGCGTTGTTGGCGATCCACTCCGCGGTCAGGCGCTGTTCCATAGCCACCAGCTCGGCCAACTGGGCGCCGATGAGCCGCTCCACCTTGCCGCCGATCAGTGGGACCCGCACCTTCACGGTGACGCAGTAGGAGATCCGGGCGCCGCGGGCGACGGGGAACAGCTCGCCGGTGCCCGAAACGTGCACCGGGGTGCCCTCGATCGTGCCCGCGATCGACGCCGAGGCGATGCCGTCGGTGACCGGTCCCCACGTTTCTTCGCGTCTGACGCGGATGTCACCCCGGTGCAGCTGCTTGACGACGGCGGCCAAGTTGTGGCTGCGCACCACCTGCAGCGTGACCACCTCGACGGTGCCGTCGTCCCCGGACTCGCCGCCGATGCGCATCGACTCCAGCCTCGCCTCGTCGACGGGAATGTCGGCCAGCCTGGCGCGCCAATAGCCCTCCTCGTGGAAGGCCCGATGAACCTCTTCGACGCTCGCCTGGTAGTCGGCCGACAACTCGAATGAACGCGGCATAGCTGGCCAGGCTACCGTTACGGGCCATGAAACCGACCGGTGCCGGTTCGCTGTTCGCCGGTGCCCACGTCGCCGATGCGGCGCCGCTCGCGCCGTTGACCACGCTGCGGGTCGGGCCGGTCGCCCGGCGCCTGATCACCTGCACCAGCGCCGAACAGGTGGTCGCCGTGCTGGGGCAGCTGGACGACGAGGCCCGCACGGGCGGCGGCGGGCCGGTGCTGGTGTTTGCCGGCGGCTCCAACCTCGTCATCGCCGACACGCTGCCCGAGCTGACCGCGGTGCGCCTGGCCGGTGACGCCGTCACCGTCGACGGCAACGTGCTTCGCGCGGAGGCGGGCGCCGTCTGGGACGACGTGGTGGTTGCGGCCATCGAGCACGGCCTGGGCGGGCTGGAATGCCTGTCCGGCATCCCCGGCTCGGCCGGGGCCACCCCCGTGCAGAACGTCGGGGCCTACGGGGCGGAGGTGTCCGACACCCTCACCCGCGTCCGGGTGCTGGACCGCCGCACCGGCGATGTGCGCTGGGTGCCCGCCGACGAGCTGGGCTTCGGCTACCGCACCAGCGCGTTCAAGCGGGCCAACCGCTCGGGCGGTGAAATCCCTTCCGTCGTACTGGAAGTGGAGTTCGCGCTGGACGCATCGGGCCGCAGCGCGCCGTTGCGCTACGGCGAGCTGACGGCCGCGCTGAACGCGGCCAGCGGTGAGCGCGCGGACCCCGGTGACGTCCGCCGGGCGGTGCTGGCGCTCAGGTCGGCCAAGGGCATGGTGCTCGACGCCGCCGACCACGACACCTGGAGCGTGGGTTCGTTCTTCACCAACCCGGTGGTCTCCCGCCAGGTGTACGAGCGGCTGGCCGATCGCGTGGACGGCCCGCTCCCGCACTACCCGGCGCCGGACGGCGTCAAGCTGGCCGCGGGCTGGTTGGTGGAGCGGGCGGGCTTTCACAAGGGCTACCCGGACCCCGAACCCGGCGGCCCGGAGGCGCCGTGCCGGCTGTCGACCAAGCACGCTCTCGCCCTGACCAACCGCGGCGGCGCGACCGCCGGGGACGTGATCGCGTTGGCCCGCACCGTGCGTGACGGAGTCCGCGCTGTGTTTGGTATCACACTGGAACCGGAGCCTGTCCTGCTCGGTTGCAGGCTTTAGCCGCAAATTCCCGGAAGCGGCGCCCCGGCCTCGAATTGTCATGGCGGGGTAGGGGTCTTGTCTCACGGTATCTTTAACTGTCGTGAGCACCTCCAGTTCCCCCCCGCCGGTCAACCGGCGCATGGCCTTGGCGGCCCTGGGGCTCGGCGTGTTCGCCCCCGGCGTATTGGCCGCCTGCGCCGGCACGGTGGCCAACAAACAGGCCGAGAAGAAGGAGCCGCCGGCGCCGCAGCTGAAGTTCCAGCCGGCCGACTCCGCAGCGGACGTGGTCCCGATCGCGCCGATCAGCGTGCAGGTCACCGACGGCTGGTTCCAGAAGGTGGCGCTGACGAACTCGTCGGGCAAGGCGGTCGCCGGGTCGTTCAACTCCGACCGCACCGTCTTCACCACCACCGAACCGCTGGGTTACGACGCGACCTACACCTGGAGCGGGTCGGCCGTCGGCCACAACGGCAAGGCGATCCCGGTGAGCGGCAAGTTCACCACCGTGTCGCCGAGCAAGAAGATCAGCGGCGCCTTCCAGTTGGCCGACGGCCAGACCGTCGGTGTCGCGGCCCCGATCATCATCCAGTTCGATTCGCCGATCAGCGACAAGGCCGCCGTCGAGAAGGCGCTCACCGTCACCACCGACCCGCCCGTCGAGGGCAGCTGGGCCTGGCTGCCCGACGAGGCGCAGGGCGCCCGCGTCCACTACCGGACCCGCGAGTACTACCCGGCCGGCACCACCGTCAACGTCGACGCCAAGTTCTACGGACGGCCGTTCGGTGACGGCGCGTACGGCGCCGACGACATCTCGTTGCACTTCCAGATCGGCCGGCGGCAGGTGGTCAAGGCCGAGGTCTCCTCGCACCGCATCCAGGTCGTCACCGACGCCGGCGTGATCATGGACTTCCCGTGCAGCTACGGGGAGGCCGACAAGGCGCGCAACGTCACCCGCAACGGCATCCACGTGGTGACCGAGAAGTACTCCGACTTCTACATGTCCAACCCGGCCGCCGGCTACAGCAACGCCCACGAGCGCTGGGCGGTGCGGATCTCGAACAACGGCGAGTTCATCCACGCCAACCCGTCGAGCGCGGGCGCGCAGGGCAACAGCAACGTCACCAACGGCTGCATCAACCTGTCGACGGCCGACGCCGAGCAGTACTACCGGACCGCGATCTACGGTGACCCGGTCGAGGTGACGGGAAGCTCGATCCAGCTGTCCTACTCCGACGGCGACATCTGGGACTGGGCGGTGGACTGGGACACCTGGGTGGCGATGTCGGCGCTGCCGCCCGCGACCGCGCACCCGCCGGCCACTCAGATTCCGGTCACCGCGCCGGTCACCCCGTCGAACGCGCCGACGCTGTCGGGCACGCCCACTTCTACTCCGGCGACGACCACGAGCCCGTCGCCTAGCCCCGGCGGTTGAACCGCGTCGCGCTGGCCTGGTCGCGCGGCTTGATGACGATCAGGTCGAGGTCCACGTGGGATGGCCGCGTGGCCACGAACCCGATGACCTCGGCGACGTCTTCCGCCACCAACGGCGTGATCCCGGCATAGACGGCGTCGGCGCGCTGCCGGTCGCCGTCGAAGCGCACCAGGGAGAATTCGGTCTCGACCGCGCCCGGCGCAATCTCGGTGAGCCGCACCGGTTTTCCGAGTAGTTCACCGCGCAGCGTGCGGTGCAGGGCGCTTTGCGCGTGCTTGGCCGCGGTGTAGCCGGCGCCGCCGTCGTAGGTCTCCATGGCCGCGACCGAGGTGACCGTGACGATGAGGCCGTCGCCGGAGTCGATGAGCTTGGGCAGCAGCGCGCGGGTGACGCGCAACGTGCCCAGCACGTTGGTCTCCCACATCCACTGCCAGTGTTCGAGGTCGGCGTCGGCGACCGGTTCCAGCCCCCAGGCGCCACCGGCGTTGTTGACCAACACGTCGACCCGGCTCAATTCGGTTGCCAGCGCCCGCACCGCGTCGTCGTCTGTGACGTCGGCCACAATCGCGGTGCCGCCGATCTCGTCGGCCAGCGCCTCGAGCCGGTCCGCCCGGCGCGCCACCGCGACCACGTGGAACCCCTGTGCCGCAAGGGTTTTCGCGGTCGCTTCACCGATGCCCGAACTGGCCCCGGTAACCACCGCGACCCGTCGTTGTCCCCCAGCTGCGTTCACACGGAACAACTCTAGTGAACGTGCTAAGTTCTCGGGGTGCTCCTTGGCGCCCTGATCAACAACACCGCCGCGTGTCTGTGCGCGGCGGGTGCGTGTTGTTGTCGCGCACTTTGCCGCTCCTGACTTTCAGGTGTGGCCGAAGCCGGCCATCAGGAACTCGCACACAAAAGGACACCCATGCGCACTACCCTTACCCGTAGCCACCATTCCCACAGCCGCAAAGGCCTTCCGCGGATGCACCGCCAGATCCTGCCTCCGGCGCTACACATCTCGGACTCGGCGGCGGCATCCGTGTTCCGCGCCGTCCGGCTGCGCGGCCCGGTGGGCCGCGACGTCATCGCGGCCGTCACCTCGCTGAGCATCGCCACGGTCAACCGCCAGGTCATCGCCCTGCTGGACGCGGGCCTGCTGCGGGAACGCGCCGACCTGGCCGTCTCCGGGGCCATCGGGCGCCCGCGGGTGCCGGTGGAGGTCAACCACGAACCGTTCGTGACGCTCGGCATCCACATCGGCGCGCGCACCACCAGCATCGTGGCCACCGACCTGTTCGGCCGCACGCTGGACACCGTCGAGACCCCGACGCCGCTGTCGCCCCCCGGGCCCGCGCTGGCGTCGCTGGCCGAGAGCGCCTCGCGGTACCTGCAGCGCTGGCACCGGCGCCGGCCGCTGTGGGTCGGGGTCGCGATCGGTGGCACCGTCGACGGCGCCACCGGCCTCGTCGACCACCCGCGGCTGGGGTGGCGGCAGGCGCCCGTCGGCCCGGTGCTGGCCGACGCGCTGGGACTGCCGCTGTCGGTGGCCTCGCACGTCGACGCGATGGCGGGCGCCGAGCTGCTGCTCGGCCTGCGGCGCTTCGCGCCGAGCTCGCCGACGAGCCTGTATGTGTACGCCCGCGAGACCGTGGGTTATGCGCTGGTGATCGGCGGCCGGGTGCATTGCCCGGCCAGCGGGCCGGGCACCATCGCGGCCCTGCCCGCCCACTCCGAGCTGCTCGGCGGGACGGGCCAGCTGGAATCCACCGTCAGCGACGAAGCGGTCCTGGTCGCGGCGCGCCGCCTCAAGATCCTGCCCGGCGTCCCGCCCGGGAACCGCACCGCGGGGGCCACGACCGCGATGGCCGACCTGCTGCGGGTGGCCCGGGCCGGTAACCAGCAGGCCCAGGCCCTGCTGGCCGAGCGGGCCCGGGTGCTCGGCGAGGCGGTCGCGTTGCTGCGCGACATGCTCAACCCCGACGAGCTGGTGGTCGGTGGCCAGGCTTTCACCGAGTACCCGGAGGCGATGGGGCAGGTGGAGGCGGCGTTCGCCGTGCGCTCGGTCCTTCCCGCGCGCGACATCCGCGTCACCGCCTTCGGCAACCGGGTCCAGGAGGCCGGGGCCGGGACGGTGTCCCTGGGCGGCCTCTACGCGGATCCGCTGGGCGCGATGCGGCGCGCCGGGGCGCTGGAGTCCCGGCTGCGAGAGGCCGCCGGCGAGTCGTCCGCGTAGAGCGAACGGCGCGCTCGGGCCGGGTCGCGGCCCGTCCTGTAAAGATGAAGGAGTGCGGCACGACGACGGTTCCCGGCGCAGCGACCCGCGCCGGGTCGCAGTTCTGGCGGTGCACACCTC
The DNA here is from genome assembly GCF_001666745.1 of Mycobacterium sp. E2699. Lineage (NCBI taxonomy): Bacteria > Bacillati > Actinomycetota > Actinomycetes > Mycobacteriales > Mycobacteriaceae > Mycobacterium > Mycobacterium sp. E2699. Next base: position 12,735 of record NZ_LZJH01000093.1, read on the forward strand.
ACCGTTGGCCCAGCCCGGGACCGGCGACGCCGGCGGCATGAACGTCTACGTGCTGCAGACCGCGTTGCACCTGGCGCGGCGGGGGATCGAGGTGGAGATCTTCACCCGGGCGACCGCGTCGGCCGATCCGCCGATCGCCCACGTGGCGCCGGGCGTGCTGGTCCGCAACGTGGTGGCGGGGCCGTTCGAGGGCCTGGACAAATACGACCTGCCCACTCAGCTGTGCGCGTTCGCGGCCGCGGTGCTGCGCGCCGAGGCGTCCCACGAACCCGGTCACTACGACATCGTGCACTCCCACTACTGGCTGTCCGGGCAGGTCGGCTGGCTGGCCCGCGACCGCTGGGCGGTCCCGTTGGTGCACACCGCGCACACGCTCGCCGCGGTCAAGAACGCCGCCCTGGCCGACGGTGATGCGCCCGAGCCGCCGCTGCGCACGGTGGGGGAGCAGCAGGTCGTCGACGAAGCGGACCGGCTGATCGTCAACACCGATGACGAAGCGGCGCAACTGATTTCGATCCACCACGCCGACCCGGCGCGAATCGACGTGGTCCACCCGGGGGTGGACCTCGACGTGTTCCGCCCGGGCGACCGCCGGGCGGCCCGGGCCGCGCTCGGGCTGCCGCTCGACGGCGACCTGGTGGCCTTCGTCGGGCGGATCCAGCCGCTGAAGGCCCCCGACATCGTGCTGCGCGCCGCGGCGAAACTGCCCGGGCTGCGCATCGTGGTGGCCGGCGGCCCGTCGGGCAGCGGCCTGGCCTCCCCGGACGGGTTGGTAAGGCTGGCAGACGAACTCGGCATCACCGACCGGGTGAACTTCCTGCCGCCGCAGTCCCGTCCGGACCTGGCCACCCTGTTCCAGGCCGCCAATCTTGTTGCGGTGCCCAGCTATTCGGAGTCGTTCGGGCTCGTCGCCGTCGAGGCGCAGGCGTGCGGCACCCCGGTGGTGGCCGCGTCGGTCGGCGGCCTGCCGGTGGCGGTGCGTGACGGGGTGTCGGGCAGCTTGGTGTCCGGACACGACGTCGGCGACTGGGCGGCCGCCCTGGACCGGATGCTGCGGCTCGACCCGCCCCGGGCCGACGCGATGAGCCGCGCCGCGGCCGCGTACGCGGCCACGTTCTCCTGGGACAACACCACCGACGCGCTGCTCACCAGCTATCGGCGCGCGATCGGCGACTTCACCGCCCTGCGCCAGCGCCGCTTTCGCGACCGGGCCGCGATGCGCAAGCCCCGCCGCTGGGCGACCCGTCGCGGGGTGGGCGCGTGAACTCGACAGTGCAGGCCGTGATCGAGCGCACGCTGCAGGCCAGCGGGCTGACCTACTCGGAGTTCCCCGGGGCGCACGGCGGGCTGCCCGGCCTGGTGGTGGAGCTGCCCGGCGAGCGCAAGCTCAAGACCAACACCATCCTGAGCATCGGCGAGCACTCGGTGCGCGTCGAGGCGTTCGTGTGCCGCAAGCCCGACGAGAACCACGAGGGCGTCTACCGGTTCCTGCTCCGGCGCAACCGGCGCCTGTACGGGGTCGCCTACACCCTCGACAACGTCGGCGACATCTACCTGGTGGGCCGCATGTCGCTGGCATCGGTGGACGCCGACGAGATCGACCGGGTGCTCGGCCAGGTGCTCGAGGCCGTGGACTCCGACTTCAACACGTTGCTGGAGTTGGGTTTTCGGTCGTCGATCCAGAAAGAGTGGGAGTGGCGGGTGTCCCGCGGGGAGTCGCTGAAGAACCTGCAGGCCTTCGCGCATCTGATCGACGAAGAGGACGACGAACCTGCGTGAGACACTGACCGGCATGGGTGAAACTGCCACGCTGGTGCTGCTGCGCCACGGCGAGAGCGACTGGAATGCCCTCAATTTGTTCACCGGCTGGGTCGACGTCGGGCTGACCGAGAAGGGGCGGGCCGAGGCGGAGCGCAGCGGCGATTTGTTGAGCGAACATGGGCTGCTGCCCGACGTGCTCTACACGTCGCTGCTGCGCCGGGCGATCACCACCGCGCACCTGGCGCTGGACACCGCCGACCGGCTGTGGATCCCGGTGCGGCGCAGCTGGCGGCTCAACGAACGCCACTACGGCGCGCTGCAGGGTCTCAACAAGGCCGAAACCAAGGACCGCTACGGCGAGGAGCAGTTCATGGCGTGGCGGCGCAGCTACGACACGCCGCCCCCGCCGATCGAGCGGGGCAGCGAATTCAGCCAGGATGCGGATCCCCGCTACGCCAACATCGGCGGCGGCCCGCTGACCGAATGCCTGGCCGACGTGGTGGCGCGGTTCCTGCCGTATTTCACCGACGTCATCGTCCCGGACCTGCGGGCCGGCAAGACCGTGTTGATCGTCGCGCACGGCAACTCGCTGCGCGCCCTGGTCAAGCACCTGGACGGGATGTCCGACGACGAGATCGTCGGGCTCAACATCCCGACCGGCGTTCCGCTGCGCTACGACCTGGACGCCGACCTGCGGCCGGTGCTGCCGGGCGGCACGTATCTGGACCCGGAGGCGGCCGCGGCGGGCGCCGCCGCGGTTGCCGGCCAAGGACGGGCCTGAGTCGGTCCGCAGGTAAAAGACCGCCTGCATAGGCCCGTTTGCCAAACATCGAGTGAACGGAAGCGGAACACCTATAGCGCAAGATGTGACTTGTCCGATTTTGGCCTCGCTCCGCTAGGGCGGCGTTCACCAAATTTGTAGGATTTTGTTGTGACTGTGTTCTCGGCGCTGTTGCTGGCCGGGGTCTTGTCGGTGCTGGCGCTGGCCGCAGGAGTTGCGGTCGGGGCCCGGCTCGCGCCGCGGGCGGTGCAACGCCGCCAGCAATCCACCACCGAATGGACGGGCATCACGGTCGCGCAGATGCTGCAGCGCATCGTCGCGCTGATGCCGCTGGGCGCCGCGGTGGTGGATTCGCACCGCGACGTCGTCTATCTCAACGAACGGGCCAAGGAACTGGGCCTGGTGCGCGACCGTCAACTCGACAACCAGGCCTGGCAGGCCGCGCAGCAGGCGCTCACCGGCGTCGACGTCGAGTTCGACCTGCGGCCGCCGAAGCGGGGGCCTGGCCGGGCCGGGCTCTCGGTGCACGGTCAGGCGCGGCTGCTGAGCGAGGAGGACCGCCGGTTCGCCGTGGTGTTCGTCCACGACCAGTCCGACTACGCCCGCATGGAGGCGACCCGGCGCGATTTCGTGGCGAACGTCAGCCACGAGCTCAAGACCCCGGTGGGGGCCATGGCCCTGCTGGCCGAGGCGCTGCTCGCCTCCGCGGACGACTCCGAAACCGTCCGCCGCTTCGCCGAGAAGGTCCTCGTCGAGGCGAACCGGCTGGGCGACATGGTCGCCGAGCTGATCGAGCTGTCCCGGCTGCAGGGCGCCGAGCGGCTGCCCAACGTGACCGAGGTCGAGGTGGACACCGTTGTCTCCGAGGCGATTGCACGCCACAAGGTGGCCGCCGACAACGCCCACATCGAGGTCCGCACCGACGCGCCGAGCGGCCTGCGGGTGCTGGGTGACGAGGGGCTGCTGGTGACCGCACTGGCCAACCTGGTGTCCAACGCGATCGCCTACTCGCCCCCGGGGTCGCCGGTGTCGATCAGCCGCCGCCGCCGCGGAGACAACATCGAGATCGCCGTGACCGACCGCGGCATCGGAATCCCCCTGGAAGACCAGGAACGGGTCTTCGAGCGATTCTTCCGCGGCGACAAGGCGCGGTCGCGGGCCACCGGCGGCAGTGGGCTGGGCCTGGCCATCGTCAAACACGTTGCGGCCAACCACAACGGCAGCATCGGCGTGTGGAGCAAGCCGGGGACCGGGTCGACGTTCACCCTGTCGATTCCGGCATACAAGGACAGCGACGAGGAACCCGAGCCACCGCTGGGCCGTGAGGTGCGGCCCAACAGGTCACAACGAGAGGAAGAACTGAGTAGATGACCAGTGTCTTGATCGTGGAGGACGAGGAGTCGCTGGCCGATCCGCTGGCATTCCTGTTGCGCAAGGAGGGCTTCGAGGCCACGGTGATGACCGACGGGCCCGCGGCCCTCGCCGAGTTCGACCGTGCCGGCGCCGACATCGTGCTGCTCGATCTGATGCTCCCGGGCATGTCGGGCACCGACGTGTGCAAGCAGTTGCGCGCCCGGTCCAGCGTGCCGGTGATCATGGTGACCGCGCGCGACAGCGAGATCGACAAGGTCGTCGGCCTGGAGCTGGGCGCGGATGACTATGTCACGAAGCCCTATTCGGCGCGCGAGCTCATCGCCCGGATCCGCGCCGTGCTGCGCCGGGGCGGCGACGACGACTCCGAGATCAGCGACGGCGTGCTGGAATCCGGCCCGGTCCGGATGGACGTCGAGCGCCACGTCGTCTCGGTCAACGGCGACACGATCACGTTGCCGCTCAAGGAATTCGACCTGCTCGAGTACCTGATGCGCAACAGCGGACGAGTGCTGACCCGCGGGCAGTTGATCGACCGGGTCTGGGGTGCCGACTATGTCGGCGACACCAAGACGCTCGACGTCCACGTCAAGCGGCTGCGCTCCAAGATCGAGGCGGACCCGGCCAACCCGGTGCACCTGGTGACGGTGCGGGGACTGGGTTACAAGCTCGAGGGCTAGCGTGCGCTGAGGGCTTCGCGTGTGAAGCCACGGCGCGGATTGTGCACTCAGGGCGCCCTGTACGCACACTCAAAACCCAGGATTCACACTCAATTCGCGCGGGCGCCGACGATTTCGTCGGCCACGCCCAGCGCCAGCGCCATGATCGACAGCTGCGGGTTCACCTCCGGGCAGCTGGGCAGGATCGACGCGTCGGCGACCCACACGCCGTCTGCGCCGCGCAGCCGCCCGGTCTCGTCGACGGGGCAGCGCTGGTCGTCGGCGCCCGCGGCCGCCGTGCCCGTCGGGTGGAAGGCGGCCAGATGCAGGCTGCGCGCGTCGCTTCGGCTCAGCGCATCGCGCAGCGCGGGCAGCGACGTCACCGTCGTCGCGCCGGGTAAGCCGGTGAGCACCTCGACGGCACCCGCGGCGAACAGCAGCCGGCCCATGGCCTCGATCGCCAGTCGCAGCTTGGCGACATCGGCCCGCGCGATGTTGTAGCGCACCAGCGTCTCGCCGCGCACCGACGACACCGACCCGACGCCGCGGTCGGCCACCATGGCGCCGAACGTCGCGACCTGCGGCGCGCGGTCGAGCCAGCCGAGCAGCTCGGCGCCGTAGCCGGGAAAGACCATCGAACCCATCCCCGGCGGCGTGGAGGTCGCCTCGATCAGCACGCCGTCGGACTCGTGGAACTCGTGCACCGCCGCGCTTTGCAGGACGCCGTGCCAGGCGACGACGTCGTCGTCGAATCGCCCGGCCAGCATCGTCGCCGGGTGCAGCGCCAGGTTGCGGCCCAGGCGCGGGTGAGCACCAAAACCGCTGCGCCGCAACAACCCCGGCGTCTCGGTGGCGCCCGCGGCGATGATGACCGTGTCGGCGAGCACGTCGAGCGCGGTGCCGTCGGGGCGGCGGGCGCGCACCCCGCGAGCGCGCCCTTGCCGGTGCAGCACCCGCTCGACGCGGGCGTGCGAGATGATCCGCGCGCCGGCCGCGCACGCCTGCGGCAGCGCGTTGAGGTGCACGCCGAACTTGGCGTTGCGCGGGCAGCCGATCGCGCACTGGCAACAGCCTTCGCAGCCCGGCGCGTTGCGCGGGATGGGCGCCGCCCGCCAGCCCAGCGTCGCGGCGGCATCCAGCAGCAGCCGCCCGTTGCGCCCCATGATCTCCAGCGGGACCGGCGCGACCCGCATGGTGCGTTCGACGTCGTCGAGGCGCTCGCTCAGCCGGTCTTCATCGGCCAGGCGCAGGCCGAAGTCGTCGCGCCAGCGCAGCGTCACGGCGGGCGGCGGCCGGTAGCAGGTGCCGGAGTTCACCACGGTGGTGCCGCCGACCGCACGACCGATGGGCAGCACCACCGAAGGGCGGCCCAGCGCGACGGTGGCCCCCGCGCCGCGGTACAGCCCGGCGTACCGGTCCATGGGATGGCCGGTGCGGAAATCCCCGACGGTCCAGCGCCGCCCCTCCTCGAGCACGACGGTGTCGAGGCCGGCCCGCGCCAAGGTGCGGGCCACCATCGCCCCGCCGGCGCCGGACCCGACGACGACCGCGTCGGCGACGACGACCGAGCCGCTCTCGGGCGACGGGGTGACGTTCAGGGGCGCGTCCGGGCGCGCGACGTCATGCTCCTGGGCACGCGAAAGCAGTTCGGGCGCATAGGTTTCGGCGCCGTTGGCCAGCAGCACGATCGCCTTCAGCGCTTCGACGGCCGCCCCGGCGTCCGGGCCGAGGGCGGCGACCCGCCGCAACACCCGCTCCCGCTCAACGGGGCCGAGCCGCGACAGCGAGCGGCCGGTGGTGAGGTAGCTCGCCGCGGCCAGCGAGACCAACCCGGCCCGCACCGCCGCCCGTGATGTGGCTGGCAGCCGCTCCAGGTAGCGGTCGACGCGGCCGGCGAGCTCGGCGGGTGCCGGGCCGCCGCACTCCCGGGGGAGCAGCGCGGCGCCGAACGACGCGGCGAGACGGCTCATCCGAAGCGTCCGACCCGGCGCCCCAGCTTGATGAAGAACGGATAGGTCGCGAAGATGCCGGCCGCCGCCGCGTGCAGCCGCGGGCCCGCCTGCGCGGTGTCGACGCCGAAAACGCCGCTGTTCCACATGAAGTCGCGCCCGTTCTGCGCGCGGAAGGGCCGCCACAGCACACCGAGGCCGGGCACGTTGTTATAGAGGCCGAACGAGCCGCCGAAGAAGACGCCGAGGGTGGCGGCCTCGGCGAGGTCCCGGCGGTCCGGGGGCAGCCGCCGCTCGATGAGCACTCCGGCGGCGAACAGCAGCGGCGGGTCGAGCGCAAAGCTCACGACGGGATCCTTTCGTTGATTTGGGGTGCGTCAGCGCCGCGCAGCCCCACTTCGGCGTGCCCGGTTCCCAGCACCGACCAGTGCCGGTCGTCGATGTCGACGTGGATGTCGGCCTGCTCGGTGTTGGTGCACACCGCGCGGCCGCCGTCGGGGTCGGTGTATCCCAGGCTCACGCACCGCTCCGGCGGCTGGTCGACCCGGATGAGCACCCGGCGACCGCCGATGCGCCCCTCCAGCTGCCAGTGCCGCAGGCCCAGCGTCGTTTTCATCCGCAGCGACGGCAAAGGGCTTGGGGGCCAATCCTTCCCGTCGATGCGGAAGCGAACGAACGCCATCGGCGCCAGCCTGCGCAGCCCCGGCTTGTGCGACACCGCGGTGACCGCCTCCACCACGTCGCCGCCGCCGAGGTCGGCGTGGATCCAGCCCCAGCGCCGGGCGTTGCCGTGTCCGTAGATGTGCGCGACGCCGCCGCGCCACCCCTCGATGCGCGCGGCGGCGTCTGCTTGAAGGTCAGTGGTCAATGAGCCCGCGAAGTCGGCGGTGGGGGCGACGACCACCTGGGCGCCGGGCAGCAGCTCGCGCTCCCACGCCGCCCGGGGAAACGTCCACAACGGCGTGCCGGCGTCCGTCCAGGACAGATCCCATGCCAGCGATCCCGCGCGCCCGGCCAGCTTTTCCGGCGCCACGCGCACCCCCGCCGCGTCGAACCAGGCGGTGCCCGAGGCCGGCCCGGCGGGCTCGGGGCCGAACCGCTCGGTGCGCGGCGGGCCGTCGGGCGCGAACCAGGTCGCCCAGCCGTGCGCGTAGGGGGCGTCCGCGGCGTGGAGGGGAGCCACCGTCTCGCAGTGGATCCACAGGCCGGCGCGGGTCAGCGGATCCGACAGGGTGGCGTACCAGACCTCCAGGCGGCCGGCCTTGCCGCGCCAGCGCGGGGCGGAGGCCGATCGCAGCTCGTCGTCCACGTGCTCACCTCCGGTCGGGACGCGGGCGCTCGGTTGCTGTCCGGGGCCCGGTCGGTCCACTATATTGGTTGAGCCAATGAACCAGTCAAGCGCACTGCAGCCGCCCGATCGCCAGCGGGTCGACGAACAGATCGCCGCGTCGATCGCCGACGCGATCCTCGACGGCGCCTTTCCGCCCGGGTCGACCCTGCCGCCCGAGCGCGAGCTGGCCGAGCAGCTCCGCGTCAACCGCACGTCGCTGCGCCAGGGGCTGGCCCGGCTGCAGCAGATGGGTCTCATCGAGGCCCGGCACGGCAGCGGCAACGTGGTGTGCGACCCCCAGGCGCTCACGCATCCCGCCGTCGTCGAGGCGCTGGTCCGCAGGCTCGGCCCCGAGTTCCTGGCCGAATTGCTGGAGATCCGGGCGGCGTTGGGCCCGATGATCGGCCGGCTGGCGGCGCAACGCAGCACGCCGGAGGACGCCGAGTCGCTGCGCGCCGCCCTGACGGCGGTGCGCGAGGCCGACGGCCCGGCGGCGCGCCAGGCCGCCGACCTGGCCTACTTCCGGGTGCTCATCCACGGCACCCGCAACCGCGCGCTGGGGTTGCTGTATCGCTGGGTCGAGCACGCGTTCGGCGGCCGCGAGCACGAACTCACCGGCGCCTACGACGACGCCGCCCCGGTGCTGGCCGACCTGCGGGCGATCACCGACGCCGTGCTGGCGCGCCAGTCGGAAGCGGCGGCCGCCGCGGTCGAGGGTTACCTCAACGCCAGCGCCCTGCGAATGGTGTTGTCCTACAAAAGAACCCAGGCCACCTGAGCGCGGGCCGGCGCTATTCGGCGATCCGGGTGGCCGGGTGCACCGCGATGAGCCCTAACTTGCTGCGCCGCTTGCACATCGCCGCCAGCTCCGCATAAGCCTTCGCGCCGAGCAGTTCGGTGAGCTCGTCGGCCATGCTCTCCCACACCTGCTTGGCGCCGACATGGGCGGCCGGATCGCCGGTGCAGTACCAGTGCAGGTCCGCCCCGCCGGAGCCCCAGCCGCGGCGATCGAATTCGGTCACCCAGGTCTTCAAGATCTCCGTCCCGTCGGGCCGGGTCACCCATTCCTGGCTGCGCCGGATCGGTAACTGCCAGCACACATCGGGTTTCATGGTGAGCGGTGCCACCCCCAGCTTGAGAGCCTTGGTGTGCAGCGCGCACCCGGCCCCGGCGGGGAACCCCGGCCGGTTGAGGAAAATGCAGGCGTCCTTGTGCTTGCGGGTGCGGTACTGGGGCTGGCCGTCGTGCTCGTCGAGCTCCAGGTAACCCTTGCGTCCCAAGCCCTTCTCGCGGAACTGCCAGTCCTCGTCGGTCAGCGTCTTGACCGCGTCGTCCAGCCGGGCCCGGTCGTCGTCGTCGGACAGGAACGCGCCGTGCGAGCAGCACCCGTCGTCGGGGCGGTCTTCGACCGTGCCGCGGCAGGCCGGTGTGCCGAACACGCAGGTCCAACGCGACAGCAGCCAGGTGAGGTCGGCCGCGATCAGGTGCTCCGGATTGTCCGGGTCGTAGAACTCCACCCATTCGCGGGCGAAGTCCAACTCGACCTCCTGACCCGGTTCCGGGTGCGAATTCGCCACGTCGCCAACGTTAGACCACGATTCCGGCCGTCCGGCACTTTGACGCGACGGACTCGTCGGCAGGTCGGACCGCGGCGCGCATCGTCACCCGGCGGGGCTGAATTGCCGGTTCGCCCCCTCGCCGCTTGCGCGGCTGGGGGTGCCCCCACCTCGCGCCGCTTCGCGGCGCGCATCGTCACCCGGCTAGGTTGTTGCTGTGCGGTTAGGCGTGCTCGACGTGGGCAGCAACACGGTTCATCTGTTGGTGGTTGACGCCCACCGCGGTGGGCATCCCACGCCCATGAGTTCGACGAAGGCCACGCTGCGGCTCTCCGAGTCGATCGACAGCTCCGGCAAGATCACCAAGCGCGGCGCCGACAAGTTGGTCTCCACCATCAAAGAGTTCGCCAAGATCGCTGACAGCTCGGGCTGCAAGGAGCTGATGGCCTTCGCCACCTCGGCGGTCCGCGACGCCGAGAACTCCGACGACGTGCTGTCCCGGGTGCGCAAGGAAGCCGGCGTCGAGCTCGAGGTGCTGACCGGGGTCGACGAGTCGCGGCTGACCTTCCTCGCGGTGCGCCGGTGGTACGGCTGGAGCGCCGGTCGCATCATCAACCTCGACATCGGCGGCGGCTCGCTGGAGTTGTCCAGCGGCGTCGACGAGGAGCCCGAGGTCGCGTTGTCGCTGCCGCTGGGTGCGGGTCGCCTGACCCGGGAATGGCTGCCCGACGATCCGCCCGGGCGGCGGCGGGTGGCGATGCTGCGCGACTGGCTGGACGCCGAGCTGGCGGAGGCCGCCGTCACGGTCCTCGAGGCCGGGCCGCCCGACCTCGCGGTCGCCACGTCGAAAACGTTCCGTTCGCTGGCGCGGCTGACCGGGGCGGCGCCCTCGGCGGCCGGACCGCGGGTCAAGCGGACGCTGACCGAGAACGGCCTCAGGCAACTCATAGCTTTCATCTCTAGGATGACCACCGCTGACCGGGCCGAACTGGAGGGAGTGAGCGCCGAGCGGGCACCGCAGATCGTGGCGGGTGCGCTGGTGGCGGAGGCGAGCATGCGAGCGCTGTCGATCGAAGCGGTGGATATCTGCCCGTGGGCGTTACGGGAAGGTCTCATCTTGCGCAAACTCGACAGCGAAGCCGACGGAACTGCGCTGTTCGACAGTTCCTTGCGCGATGCTGGAGGTCAGAAGGCTGATCGGAACGCCAACCGATCGAGAGGCGACAAATCATGACCGGACCCCACTCCGAGACCGAGAGCCCCGGCACTCGGCCGATCTCGGTGGCCGAGCTGCTGGCCAGGAACGGAACGATCGGCGCCCCGGCGGTCACCCGGCGGCGGCGCCGTCGGCGCGGCGACAGCGACGCGGTGACCGTCGCCGAGCTCACCGGTGAGATCCCCGTCATCCGCGACCACGACGACGACCACGACGACGACCACGACGTCACCGAAGAGCCGGCCAACGGGACGATCCAGGTCGCCGAGCAGACCGCCGAGGACCGGCGCACGACCTCGTACTGGTCCGAACCCGAGCCGCGCTGGCCCAAGTCACCGCCCCAACCCAAACGGTTGTCGGGCCCGGAGCGCAGCGCCTACCCGCGGCCCCTGCCGCACCCCGAGGCCCCCGCCGATGCCGCCCAGTCCGGCGCCGAGGACATGAGCCCCGACCCGCTGGACCATTACACCGACGTCCCGGTGGACGTGATGGACTCCGAGGTGCGCGAGGCCGAACCCACGTCGGAGGATTCCGCCTTCGTGCGCTCCTTCCTGCACTCCGACTCGACGCTGTTCGGCGGCCAGACGCTCGCCGACGAGGTGGCCCGGCGGCGCGGCGGCGAGCCGTCCGCGGACTCGCTGACGGAAGAGCTCGGCGAGGACCGCCTCGACGCCGAGGTCGGCCGCGCCGACGAGGAACTGCACGAGGCGCCGAGCCGGCTCCAGGGGCTGTGGCAGGGCTTCCTGACCGTGCTGCAGTCGATCCTGGCCGTCGCGTTCGGGGCGGGGCTGTTCGTCGCGTTCGACGAGCTGTGGCGGTGGAACAGCATCGTGGCCCTGGTGCTGACGGTGCTGGTCATCCTCGGCCTCGTGGTGGGAGTCCGCGTGGTGCGCAAAACCGAGGACATCGCAAGCACGCTGATCGCCGTCGCGGTGGGGGCGCTGATCACCCTGGGGCCGCTGGTCCTGTCGCTGCAGTCGGGCTAGCCAGATCCACTGAGAACCCATAGAGACCATTGCGCCCGGCAATCAAAGTAGGCCTGTCGACGGCCTCGGTGTACCCACTGCGGGCCGAGGCCGCCTTCGAATACGCCGCCAGGCTCGGCTACGACGGGGTCGAGCTGATGGTGTGGAGCGAGTCGGTCAGCCAGGACATCGGCGCCGTCAAGAAGCTGTCCCGGCGCTATCGCGTGCCGGTGCTGTCCGTCCACGCACCCTGCCTGCTGATCTCGCAGCGGGTGTGGGGCGCCAACCCGATTCCCAAGCTCGACCGCAGCGTGCAGGCCGCCGAGCAGCTCGACGCACAGACCGTCGTCGTGCACCCGCCGTTTCGCTGGCAGCGGCGCTACGCCGAGGGGTTCAGCGACCAGGTCGCCGCCCTGGAGGCGTCCAGCGACGTCAAGGTCGCGGTGGAGAACATGTTTCCGTTCCGGGCCGACCGGTTCTTCGGGCCCGGGCAGTCCCGGGAACGGATGCGCAAGCGGGGCGGCGGCCCGGGCCCGGCGATCTCGGCGTTCGCGCCGTCCTACGACCCGCTGGACGGCGACCACGCCAACTACACGCTGGACCTGTCGCATACGGCGACGGCCGGCACCGATTCGCTGGAGATGGCCCGGCGAATGGGTGAGGGCCTGACCCACCTGCACCTGTGTGACGGCAGCGGCCTGCCGGCCGACGAGCATCTGGTGCCGGGACGCGGCACCCAACCCACCGCCGAGGTGTGCCAGATGCTGGCCGGCGGCCGCTTCGCCGGTCACGTGATCCTGGAGGTGTCGACGTCCAGCGCGCGTTCGGCCCAGGAGCGCGAAGCGATGCTCGCCGAGTCGCTACAGTTCGCGCGCACGCACCTGCTGCGCTGACCTCCGAAGACCACCAGGAGAACATGGACGCGCTATTCACCACCGCAATGACGTTGCGGGAGGCCGGTCAAGGCATCTACCCACGCGTTTTTGAAGGTGAGCTCGACAAGCACTGGACCATCGGGCCCAAGGTGCACGGTGGCGCGATGCTGGCGCTGTGCGCCAATGCCGCCCGCACCGCGTGCGGCGCGCAGCCGGACGGACCCGAACCAGTGGCCGTGTCGGCGAGCTTTTTGTGGGCGCCGGATCCGGGGCCGATGCGGCTGGTGACCTCGTTCCGCAAGCGCGGCCGCCGGGTCAGCGTGGTCGACGTCGAGCTCATGCAGGGCGAGCGCACCGCGGTGCATGCGGTGGTCAACCTTGGCCAGCCGGAGCATTTTCCGCCCGACGGCTCGCACGCGCCGCTGCTGTCGGCGAACCCGGTCCTGGATCTGATGGCTCCCGAACCCCCCGACGACGTCGAGCCCATCGGGCCGGGTCACCCCCTGGCCGGCCTGGTGCACCTCGGCGAGGGATGCGACGTGCGACCGCTGCTGTCGACGATGCGGCCGCGCGACGGCCACCCGCCGATGATCCAGATGTGGGCGCGCCCCCGCGGCGTCGCGCCGGACGCGCTGTTCGCGCTCATGTGCGGAGATCTGTCGGCGCCGGTGACCTTCGCCGTCGACCGCACCGGGTGGGCGCCCACCATCCAGCTGACGGCCTTCCTACGGGCTCTGCCCGCCGACGGGTGGCTGCGGATCCTCGCGACCTGCATGGAGATCGGACATGACTGGTTCGACGAGGACCACATCGTCGTCGACCACCTGGGCCGACTGGTGGTGCAGGCCCGGCAACTGGCGATGGTGCCCGCCGCCCGCTGACGGGCGGTGTCTGGAATGCTTTGCTCCCATGGCACGTATCGCGATCATCGGCGGCGGCAGCATCGGCGAGGCATTGCTGTCGGGCCTCCTGCGCGCGGGTCGGCAGGTCAGGGACCTGGTGGTGGCCGAACGGATGCCCGAGCGCGCCGAGTACCTGGCGGAGACCTATGCCGTGCGCGTGGCGCCGGTCGGTGACGCGGTGGACAACGCGACGTTCGTCGTCGTGGCGGTGAAGCCCGCCGACGTCGAGAGCGTGCTGGGGGAGCTGGCCCGCGCGGCCGCCGAGGCCGAGACCGACAGCCCCGAACAGGTTTTCGTCACCGTCGCGGCGGGCATCACGATCAGCTACTTCGAATCCAAGCTGCCGGCCGGAACCCCGGTGGTCCGGGCGATGCCCAACGCCGCGGCGTTGGTGGGCGCGGGCGTGACCGCGCTGGCCAAGGGCCGCTACGTCACCGAGCCACAGCTGGAAGAGGTCTCGGCGCTGTTCGACTCCGTCGGCGGCGTGCTGACCGTCCCGGAATCCCAGATGGACGCCGTGACCGCCCTGTCGGGATCCGGCCCGGCGTATTTCTTCTTGATGGTCGAGGCGCTGGTCGACGCCGGCGTCGCCGCGGGTCTGAGCCGCCAGGTCGCCACCGACCTGACGGCGCAGACGATGGCCGGCTCGGCGGCGATGCTGCTCGAACGGATGGATTCGTCGCCCTTGGCCGAGCGGGAGGCGCTGGGGGTGCGTGCGGACGCCACGGCGGCGCAGCTGCGCGCGACGGTCACCTCGCCGGGCGGCACCACCGCCGCTGCGCTGCGCGAACTGGAACGGGGCGGATTGCGGGTGGCCGTCGACGCGGCCGTCCAGGCCGCGAAAAGGCGCTCTGAGCAGCTAAGAATTACATCGGAATAATTCAAGTTTTCCGGACGGATTGTCCCTCACCAGTACCATTAACCCCATTAGTCCCGCTATTCTCCTCTTGTATGCACGTGTGGGTGCCAGCGGAGGGGAAGCCGCTGGCATTGCGCGAGCCTGACACGATTGGGTTGCGATGACGTCTACGAACGGGCCATCGGCACGCGATTCCGCTGCTAAGGGGCGGGACTCCGGTTCCGGCGATGGCCAGCAGGCCAGGACGCAATTTCTCACCGTCGCGGAGGTCGCGGCGCTGATGCGCGTCTCCAAGATGACGGTGTACCGGCTGGTGCACAACGGCGAGCTGCCCGCGGTGCGGGTCGGGCGGTCCTTCCGGGTGCACGCCAAGGCCGTCCACGACATGCTGGAGACTTCGTACTTCGACGCGGGCTGACCTGCCGCGGCCGCCGGTTTGGTGTTCCGCGCTGAGGGCCGGGTAAAGTGTCCGGGTCAAGTAGGAGCAGGTCACCGGTCAGATAGCGGAGTTCATGGGTTCAGTAATCAAGAAGCGGCGCAAGCGTATGTCGAAGAAGAAGCACCGCAAGCTGCTGCGTCGCACCCGGGTGCAGCGCAGAAAACTCGGCAAGTAAGCCCGAGTAAGCCCAGTCGACCGTCGCGTCGCCGTAACGCCGCCGTCTAGCACGCCCGTTAGGCTGTTCGGGTGGATCAGTCGAGTGGGGAAGGTGCCGCAACCGGCACCGTGCACTACCCCAAAGTGGTGCTCGTCACCGGTGCCTGCCGGTTCCTGGGCGGCTACCTGACTGCCCGGCTCGCGCAGAACCCGTTGATCAAAGCGGTCATCGCGGTGGACGCGATCGCCCCCAGCAAGGACATGCTGCGCCGCATGGGGCGCGCCGAGTTCGTTCGCGCCGACATTCGTAATCCCTTCATTGCCAAGGTGATTCGCAACGGCGACGTCGACACCGTGGTGCACGCCGCGGCGGCGTCGTACGCCCCGCGATCCGGTGGCAGCGCCGCGCTGAAGGAAATCAACGTGATGGGCGCGATGCAACTCTTCGCGGCCTGCCAGAAGGCGCCTTCGGTGCGCCGCGTCGTGTTGAAGTCGACGTCGGAGGTGTACGGGTCGAGCGCGCACGATCCGGTCATGTTCACCGAGGACAGCAGCAGCCGGCGGCCGTTTCGCGACGGCTTCGCCAAGGACAGCCTCGACATCGAGGGGTACGTGCGCGGGCTGGCCCGGCGGCGCCCCGACATCGCGGTGACGATTCTGCGGCTGGCCAACATGATCGGCCCGGCGATGGACACCTCGCTGTCGCGGTATCTGGCGGGGCCGTTGGTCCCGACGATGTTCGGCCGCGACGCCCGGTTGCAGTTGCTGCACGAGCAGGACGCGCTCGGCGCCCTCGAGCGCGCGGCGATGGCCGGCAAGGCCGGCACCTTCAACATCGGCGCCGACGGCATCATCATGCTCTCGCAGGCGATCCGGCGGGCGGGCCGAATACCGGTGCCGGTGCCCGGGTTCGGCGTGTGGGCGCTGGATTCGCTGAGACGGGCCAACCGCTATACCGAGATCACCCGGGATCAGTTTGAGTATTTGAGTTACGGCCGCGTCATGGACACCACCAGAATGCGGACGGAGCTCGGCTACCAGCCAAAATGGACGACGGCCGAGGCGTTCGACGACTACGTCCGCGGCCGTGGCCTGACTCCCATAATCGACCCTGATCGGGTACGCTCCCTGGAGGGTCGCGTCGTAGCGTTAGCGCAGCGCTGGGGAAGCCGAAATCCAATTCCATGGGGCGGGGTCAGGTAGAGATCGTGACGGGCGAAACCAGAGCGAACGTCATTCCACTACATACAAATCGGGGTCGGGTCGCTGCGCGCCGTCGAGCCGATCAACGCGCGGAATCGTCCCGCCAACATCCCTCGCTGCTGTCCGATCCCCGCGGCCGAGCGTCGGCTGAACAGATCGCCGCGGTCGTTCGCGAAATCGACGAACACCGCCGCGCCGCTGGTGCACCGTCGACGGCCGAGGCGCCGCTCAACGAGCTCGCACAACGGGTGGCCGCGGTTGCCGGCTTTTTGCGGCAGCGGTTCACGGGCGACTACACCGTCGACGAGTTCGGCTTCGATCCGCACTTCAACAGCGCGGTCGTCCGGCCTTTGCTGCGGTTCTTCTTCCGGTCGTGGTTCCGGGTCGAGGTCAGCGGCATCGAGAACCTGCCGAGCGACGGGGCCGCGCTGGTGGTGGCCAATCACGCCGGGGTGTTGCCGTTCGACGGGCTGATGCTGTCGGTGGCGGTGCACGACGAACACCCGGCGCACCGGGACCTGCGGCTGCTGGCCGCCGACATGGTGTTCGACCTGCCGGTGGTCGGCGAAGCCGCGCGCAAGGCGGGCCACACCATGGCCTGCACGACGGACGCGCACCGCCTGCTGGCCGCCGGCGAACTCACCGCCGTGTTCCCGGAGGGCTACAAGGGCCTGGGCAAGCGCTTCGAGGACCGCTATCGACTGCAGCGGTTCGGGCGCGGCGGATTCGTGACGGCGGCGCTGCGCACCAAGGCCCCGATCGTTCCGTGCTCGATCGTCGGTTCCGAAGAGATCTACCCGATGCTCACCGACGTCAAGCTGCTGGCGCGGCTGTTCGGCCTGCCCTACTTCCCGATCACTCCGCTGTTCCCGCTGGCCGGCCCCGCCGGGCTGGTGCCGCTGCCGTCGAAGTGGCGCATCGCGTTCGGTGAACCGATCTACACGAACGACTACGCCGCCTCCGACGCCGAGGACCCGATGGTCACCTTCGAGCTGACCGACCAGGTGCGCGAGACGATCCAGCAGACCCTGTACCGGCTGCTGGCCGGGCGCCGCAACATCTTCTTCGGCTAGCGAAACGCCCCGGCGCCGCGTGGCGCGACACCGGGGCCGTCTTGCGTCGCAGAACTACTTGACGAGCGTGAACTGGCAGACGTCGGTGTAGCTGTCACGGAACAGGTCCGAGCAGCCCCTCAGGTAGTGCATGTAGATGTCGTAGGTCTCCTGCCCCTTCAGGGCGATCGCCTCGTCCTTGTGCGCCTCGAGCGCATCCGCCCACGCGTTCAGCGTCGGCACGTAGTTCTTGCCGATGCGGTGGTAGCGCTCGACCTTCCAGCCCGCGTTGGACGAGTAGTGGTCGACCTGTGAGATCCGCGGCAGCCGCCCGCCCGGGAAGATCTCCGTCAGGATGAACTTGATGAAGCGCAGCAGGCTCATCGGCGACGTCAGGCCGAGCTCCTGGGCCTCCTCCTTGTCCGGGATGATGATCGTGTGCAGCAGCATCCGGCCGTCGTCGGGCGTCAGGCTGTAGAACTTCTTGAAAAAGGTGTCGTAGCGCTCGAATCCGGCATCGCCGGCGCCGTCGGCGAAGTGCTCGAACGCGCCGAGTGACACGATGCGGTCCACCGGCTCGTCGAATTCCTCCCAGCCCTGGATTCGCACCTCCTTGCGGCGCGGGCTGTCCATCTCCTCGAACTTGGCCACGTCGTGGGCGTACTGGTTCTCGCTCAGCGTCAGGCCGATGACGTTGACGTCGTACTCGGCCACCGCGTGCCGCATGGTCGCGCCCCAGCCGCAGCCGATGTCGAGCAGCGTCATGCCCGGCTCCAGGTTCAGCTTGTCCAGCGCGAGCTTGCGCTTGGCGTACTGCGCCTCTTCCAGCGTCTTGGTCAGGTGATTGGGGTCCGGCTTCTCGTCGAAGTACGCGCAGCTGTAGGTCATCGACGGGTCAAGCCACAGCTTGAAGAACTCGTTCGACTTGTCGTAGTGGGATCGGACTGCCTCGACCGGCGGCTTCAGCTGGGTGCCACCCGTTTCACCCTGTGACATTGGAATCGCCCTACTTTCCGGCTGATATCGATGCGATCGCGGCGACGGTTTCTTCAGCGCCAGCGTCCTGGTGTGCGGCTTCCCCCAGCATCGTAACGACACTGGTGACGACCGGCTTGCCCTCGGCGTCTGTGACTTCGCTGCGGATCTCAGCGACGACGGCGCCGTGGGATTCGATCACCGAGTCTAGATAGGTGTCGAAGTAGAGCTTATCGTGCGCCAATATCGGCCGGTGAAACTGGAATTTCTGGTCGCGGTGCATGACCCGGGCGATGTTGATCGGGATGCTGAACTTGGTGAAGATCTCCAACTGCACGCGCCGCCCCGCGATGGCCAGGAACGTCAGCGGCGCCACCAGCGCGGGGTAGCCGGCGGCGGCGGCGTCGGCCTCGTTGTAGTGCGCCGGGTGATCGTCCTTGACGGCCTGGGCGAACTCCCGGATCTTCTCGCGCCCCACCTGGAAGTAGTCCGGTGCCCGGTAGTGGCTGCCGATGATCCCTCGGGCCGATTCTGGGACTGTCATGCCGCTGTGCTCTCCGCTCGATTACGTCTCAGCGGCGCAGCCTATCAGCGCGATTGGCGCCGCGACGCCAGCGCCGCCAGCGCGCCCCCGGCCGCGCCCAGGGCCAGCGCCGAGGGCACCCCGATCCGCGCGGCCTTGCGGGCGGTGCGGAAGTCGCGGATCTCCCACCCCCGTTCGCGGGCGAGGGCCCGCAGGCGGGCGTCGGGGTTGATGGCCACCGCCGTGCCGACCAGCGACAGCATCGGCACGTCGTTGTAGCTGTCGGAATAGGCCGTGCAGCGCTTGAGGTTGAGGCCCTCGCGGATGGCCAGCGAGCGCACCGCGTGCGCCTTGCCGGGGCCGTGCAAAATCTCGCCGACCAGCCTGCCGGTGAACACGCCGTCCACCGACTCGGCGACCGTGCCCAGCGCGCCGGTCAGCCCGAGCCGTCGCGCGATCGTCGCCGCCAGCTCGTAGGGGGTGGCGGTGATCAGCCACACCTGCTGGCCGGCGTCCAGGTGCATCTGGGTGAGCTCGCGGGTGCCGGGCCAGATCTTGTCGGCGATGATCTCGTCGTAGACCTCCTCGCCCAGCGCGACCAGCTGCTCGACGGAGCGGCCCTCGATGAACGCGAGGGCCTTGCGCCGGCCGGCGGCGACGTCGTCGCTGTTCTCCGTGCCGAACCACTGAAACTTGGCCTGGGCGTAAATGAATCCGAGCACATCGCGGTAGGTGAAGTAGTTGCGGGCGGCCAGGCCCCGTCCGAAATGCACGGCCGACGAACCCTGCACCAGGGTGTTGTCCACGTCGAAGAACGCGGCCGCGGTCAGGTCGATCGGCGGCTGCGGGCGGCCCTCGTCGGGCGCGGCGGGGGCGACGGTGGCCAGATCCTCGAGCGCGCGTTCGGCGCTCGCGTTGTCGACCAGCGCGTCGAGGTCGGGGCGGCCGGCGGGGTCCGCGCCGCCCGGCTCAGAGGAAGCCGATGAAGCCAAGGCCCAACCTCCTAGATCGCTGTGCCGCCGGGTAATCCGTGGGATGACCGTTCTCAACCCTATCCGGCGGGGATTCCGGGCGGTTTGCGCGCCTGAGGCGTCAGGTCAGGACCACATGGCCAAATTCGTTGACATCGCTCCGGTGTAGTTGGCATGCGCCGTCTCGCCCGCGGCCCGCAGTTGGGCCAGGGCCTCGCGCATCATCGCTTCGCCGCGGGCCCAGTGCCGATGCGCCTCGACGTGGGCCGCCGCGCCGCTGCCCGTCCATGTCGAGTGCAAAGTGCTTACCAGAGAATCGATTTCGGCCAGCATGTCTTCGGCATAGCGGCCGAATTCGGTCATTCGTTGCACGGCGTCGGCCAGCGCCCGGGGATCCACCCGAAACGGCTCAGCCACGGCGCACCCCGCGCAGAGCCTGGGCCGACGCCGCCTCGTTCTCCCGGTAGAGGCCGCCGGCCCGGGCCACCAGCCGCGCCAGCATCGAGAGGCCGACCTCCACCTCGCCGGCACCGCGGTGCCACAGCTCCCATGCGTCGGCGTAGGCGCTTCCCGACGTGCCGCGCCAGCCGCCGAGCATGTCGCCGACCTGGGCGTTGAGCTCCGCGAACTGGTTCCGCAGGTCCTCGGCGCGCCCCGCCAGCGCCTCGGCGAACCCCCGCATCGCCTCGGGATCGACCCGCACCGCGTCCTGGGCAGCCACATCGGCAACCTAACCGCCGCGGCGTGGCCCCACAATTCACCGACGCGAGTGCCACACTGTTCGCCATGACGCAGGGCACCGGCCGGCCGCGGGTGGAGCTGCTGACCCGCGACGGCTGCACGATCTGCGCGCGGGTGCACGCGCGGCTGGTCGAGCTCGCCGACGAGCTGGGCTTCGAGCTGGCGGCGACCGACGTCGACGCCGCCGCGGCGGCGGGCAACCCGGGCCTGCGTGCCGAGTTCGGCGATCGGTTGCCGGTGGTTCTGCTCAACGGGCGCGAGCACAGTTACTGGGAGGTGGACGAGCCGCGGCTGCGCGCGGACCTCGCTCGGTAACGGCGGTCACTTATTTGGTAGCCCAGCTGATCAACGATTACCGTGGACAGCAGTTCAGTTACTGGGGAAGCAAGGGAGCTGGCCAGGTGATGCTGCCGTGAGCGTCCTGCTCTTCGGGGTTTCGCACCGCAGTGCGCCGGTCTCCGTCCTGGAACAACTCAGCATCGACGAATCCGATCAGGTCAAGATCGTCGATCGGGTGTTGCAGTCGCCGCTGGTGACCGAGGCGATGGTGCTCTCGACGTGCAACCGGGTCGAGGTCTACGCCGTCGTCGACGCGTTCCACGGCGGGTTGGCGGTGGTCGGGCAGGTGCTGTCGGAACACTCCGGGATGTCGATGGGCGACCTGACCAAGTACGCCTACGTGCGCTACAGCGAGGCCGCCGTCGAGCACCTGTTCGCGGTGGCCAGCGGCCTGGATTCCGCGGTGGTCGGCGAGCAGCAGGTGCTGGGCCAGGTGCGCCGCGCCTACGGGACCGCCGAGGCCAACCGCACCGTCGGCCGGGTGCTGCACGAGCTGGCCCAGCGGGCGCTGTCGGTGGGCAAGCGGGTGCACTCCGAAACCGCCATCGACGCCGCCGGCGCGTCGGTGGTTTCGGTCGCCCTGGGCATGGCCGAGCGCAGGCTGGGCGGGCTGGCGGGCAAGACCGCCGTGGTCGTCGGCGCCGGGGCGATGGGCGCGCTGTCCTCGGCGCACCTGACCCGGGCCGGCATCGAGCAGGTCGCGGTGGTCAACCGCTCGGCCTCGCGCGCGCAGCGGCTGGCCCGCAAGATCCGCGAATCCGGCGTGCGGGCCGAGGCGCTGACCCTGGACCGGCTGCCCGACGCGCTGGCGGACGCCGACGTCGTGGTCAGCTGCACGGGCGCGGTGAGCCCCGTCGTCTCACTGGCGGACGTGCACCACGCGCTGGCCGCGGCCCGCCGGGACGAGGCCGCCCACCCGCTGGTCATCTGCGACCTGGGCATGCCGCGCGACGTCGACCCGGCGGTGGCCGGACTGCCCGGGGTCTGGGTCGTCGACGTGGACCGCGTGCAGCGCGAGCCGTCGGCCCACGCCGCGGCCGCCGACGTCGACGCCGCGCGCCACATCGTGGCGACCGAGGTCGCCACCTACCTGGCGGGGCAGCGGATGGCCGAGGTCACCCCGACGGTGACGGCGCTGCGACAGCGGGCCGCCGACGTCGTCGAGGCGGAGTTGCTGCGCCTCGACAACCGGCTGCCCGGCCTGGAAAGCGCCCACCGGGAAGAGGTGGCGCGCACCGTGCGCCGCGTGGTCGACAAGCTGCTGCACGCACCCACCGTGCGGATCAAACAGCTCGCCAGCGCCCCGGGCGGCGACAGCTACGCCGAGGCGCTGCGCGAACTCTTCGAACTCGACCAGACCGCCATTGACTCGGTCGCCGCTGTGGCCGCTGGTGAATTGCCAGTCGCGCCAAGCCGATTCGACGCCACGCCGCAACAGTCCGGCGAGTAGCCGATTGCCGCACGTGATCCGGATAGGCACCCGGGGCAGCCTGTTGGCCACCACCCAGGCCGGTGTGGTCAGGGACGCCCTGATCGCCAACGGCCATCCCGCCGAACTGGTGACCATCACCACGGCCGGCGACCGGTCGTCGGCCCCCATCCAGAGCCTGGGCGTGGGCGCCTTCACGACCGCGTTGCGGGAGGCCATCGAGGACGGCCGCGTGGACGCCGCGGTGCACTCGCACAAAGATTTGCCGACGGCCGACGACCCGCGGTTCACCATCGCCGCGATACCGCCGCGCAACGACCCCCGCGACGCGCTCGTCGCGCGCGACGGCCTGGTGCTGGGTGAGTTGCCGGCGGGCTCGCTGGTGGGCACGTCGTCGCCGCGCAGGGCCGCACAGCTTAGAGCATTGGGTCTCGGTTTGGAAATCCGCCCCCTACGAGGCAACCTAGATACCAGGTTGAACAGGGTAAGCAGTGGTGATCTTGACGCGATCGTGGTGGCCAGGGCCGGTCTCGCCCGGCTGGGCCGCCTCGACGATGTCACCGAGACGCTGGAGCCGGTGCAGATGTTGCCAGCACCGGCTCAAGGAGCGCTCGCCGTCGAGTGCCGCGCCGGTGACGAACTGGCCGCGGTGCTGGCGGAGTTGGACGACGCCGACACGCGCGCGGCGGTCACCGCGGAGCGGGCCCTGCTCGCCGAATTGGAGGCCGGTTGCTCCGCACCGGTGGGCGCGATCGCCGAGGTGGTCGAGTCCATCGACGACGAGGGCCGCGTCTTCGAAGAGCTGTCGCTGCGCGGCTGCGTGGCGGCGCTGGACGGGTCCGACGTGATCCGCGCGTCCGGCATCGGCACTCCCGGTCGGGCACGGGAGCTGGGGCTCTCGGTCGCCGCCGAGCTGCTCGAGCTGGGGGCCGAAGAGCTGATTGGGGGAGCGCGGCAAGACCCCGCGCGAGGAAACTGAAGAGAGTCACTTGGGAGCGACAATGACGACGCGAGGGCGTAAGCCGAGACCGGGCCACATCACGTTCGTGGGCTCGGGCCCCGGCGACCCGGGACTGTTGACGACGCGGGCTGCCACGGTGCTGGCCAACGCCGCCCTGGTGTTCACCGACCCCGACGTGCCCGAACCCGTGCTCGCGCTGATCGGCAGGGATCTGCCGCCGGTCTCCGGCCCGGCGCCGGCCGGCCCGGAAGCCAAGGCCGAGGGCAACCCCGACGGTGACGCCGGCCAGGCCGGGCCCGCGGTGATCACCGAGGGCCCCGATATCCGCCCGGCGCTGGGCGAGCCCGCCGAGGTCGCCAAAACGCTTGTCGCCGAGGCCCGTACGGGCGCCGACGTGGTGCGGCTGGTGGCCGGCGACCCGCTGACGCTCGACGCGGTCATCACGGAGGTGAACGCCGTCGCGCGCAGCCACCTGCACATCGAGATCGTGCCCGGGCTGGCCGCCACCAGCGCCGTCCCCACCTATGCGGGGCTGCCGCTGGGCTCGTCGCACACGGTCGCCGACGTGCGCGGCGACGTGGACTTCGACGCGCTCGCGGCGGCGCCCGGCCCGCTGATCCTGCAGGCCACCGCGTCGCACGTGGCCGACGCGGCCCGCGCCCTGATCGAGCACGAGCTGGCCGAGGCCACCCCCTGCGTGGTGACCGCGCAGGGCACCACCTGCCAGCAGCGCTCGGTCGAGACCACGCTGGCCGGCCTGACCGATCCCGCCGTCCTGGGCGGCAACGACCCGGCCGGCCCGATGACCGGGCCGCTGGTGGTGACCATCGGCAAGACGGTGGCCAGCCGGGCAAAGCTGAACTGGTGGGAGAGCCGCGCGCTGTACGGCTGGACCGTGTTGGTGCCCCGCACCAAGGACCAGGCCGGCGAGATGAGCGAGCGGCTGACGTCCTACGGCGCCCTGCCGATCGAGGTGCCGACCATCGCCGTCGAGCCCCCGCGCAGCCCCGCCCAGATGGAGCGGGCCGTCAAGGGCCTGGTCGACGGCCGCTTCCAGTGGGTGGTGTTCACCTCCACCAACGCGGTGCGCGCGGTGTGGGAGAAGTTCGGCGAGTTCGGGCTGGACGCCCGGGCGTTCTCCGGGGTGAAGATCGCCTGCGTCGGCGAGTCGACGGCCGACCGGGTCCGCGCCTTCGGGATCAGCCCCGAGCTGGTGCCGGCCGGCGAGCAGTCCTCGCTGGGCCTGCTCGACGACTTCCCGCCCTACGACAGCGTTTTCGACCCGGTGAACCGGGTCCTGCTGCCGCGGGCCGACATCGCCACCGAGACGCTGGCCGAGGGGCTGCGCGAGCGCGGCTGGGAGATCGAGGACGTCACGGCCTACCGGACCGTGCGCGCCGCGCCGCCGCCGGCGGCCACCCGCGAGATGATCAAGACGGGCGGCTTCGACGCGGTGTGCTTCACCTCCAGCTCGACCGTGCGCAACCTGGTCGGCATCGCCGGCAAACCGCACGCGCGCACGATCATCGCCTGCATCGGCCCCAAGACCGCCGAGACCGCCGCGGAATTCGGCCTGCGGGTGGACGTCCAGCCCGACACCGCCGCCGTCGGCCCCCTGGTCGATGCGTTGGCCGAGCACGCCGCGCGGCTGCGCGCCGAGGGGGCGCTGCCGCCGCCGCGTAAGAAGAGCCGCAGGCGCTAGTGGCCGCCGGTCGGGCGAGTGTGCGTGTCTGTACAGCGACACGCCGTCTGGGCTGGCATTCTGCGCACGCTCGCGGCGACGGACGAGCATGAGTTACCCCCGGCAGCGCCCGCGCCGGCTCCGCTCGACACCCGCGTTGCGTCGCCTGGTGGCGCAAACGTCGCTGGAGCCAAGGCATTTGGTGCTGCCGATGTTCGTCGCCGACGGGATCGACGAACCGCGGCCGATCGCATCGATGCCCAACGTCGTTCAGCACAGCCGGGATTCGCTGCGCCGGGCCGCCGAGGAGGCCGTCGCCGCCGGGGTTGGCGGGGTGATGCTGTTCGGCGTTCCCCGCGATCAGGACAAGGACGCGACCGGCTCGGCCGGCACCGATCCGGACGGCATCCTCAACGTCGCGCTGCGCGACCTGGCCAAGGATCTCGGTGACGCCACGGTGTTGATGGCCGACACCTGCCTGGACGAGTTCACCGACCACGGGCACTGCGGCGTCCTGGACGCCCGCGGCCGGGTGGACAACGACGCCACCCTGGCCCGCTACGTCAAACTGGCTGTGGCACAGGCGGAATCGGGCGCCCATGTGGTCGGACCGAGCGGCATGATGGACGGCCAGGTGGCCGCGATCCGCGACGGCCTGGACGCGGCCGGCTACACCGACGTGGTGATCCTGGCCTACGCCGCCAAGTTCGCCTCGGCGTTCTACGGCCCGTTCCGCGAGGCGGTGAGCTCGAGCCTGTCCGGTGACCGGCGCACCTACCAGCAGGAGCCCGGCAACTTCCGGGAGGCGCTGCGCGAGGTGCGGCTGGACCTCGACGAGGGAGCCGACATCGTGATGGTCAAGCCCGCCCTGGGTTACCTCGATGTGCTGGCGGCGGCGGCGGAGGTCTCGCCGGTGCCGGTGGCCGCGTACCAGGTGTCGGGCGAGTACGCCATGATCTGCGCCGCGGCCGCCAACGATTGGATCGACGAGCGCGCCGCCGCCCTGGAGTCGCTGACCGGCATCCGGCGCGCCGGGGCCGACATCGTGCTCACCTATTGGGCCGCGGATGCGGCAAGCTGGCTGTCGTGACGGACCCCCGGCCGTTGTTCTACGAGCCCGGCGCCAGCTGGTGGTGGGTGGCGCTGGGCCCGGCGTCGGCGGCGGCCATGGTGCTGATCGAAATCTGGAGCGGGGCCCCGGTGTCGTTCGTCGTCCCGGCGATCTTCTTGGTCCTGGTGTCGGCGTTCGTGGGGCTGCAGGTGAAGGCGGCACGGATCCACGTCTCGGTGGAGCTCACCGAAGACGCCCTGCGGCAGGGCACCGAAACCATCCTGGTGCGCGAAATCCTCAAGGTGTACCCCGAACCCGAACACCACGAGGCGTCCGGCAAGGAGCTGGCGAGATGGCAGTCGTCGCGGGCGCTCGGCGAACTGGTCGGGGTGCCGCGCCACCGCATCGGCATCGGCCTCAAGCTCACCGGCGACCGCACCGCCCAGGCCTGGGCCCGCCGTCATCGTCAGCTACGGGCGGCCCTGACGCCGTTGGTCCAGGAGCGGGTGGAGCCCGCCGGCTCCGACGCCGCCGACGACCGCGACGACGGGCCCACGCCGTGATCGCCCGCTATCGCGCCGTCGTGGAGCTCGCCCTGGCCTGCGTCGCGCTGGTGGGCGGGGGGCTGAGCTGGGTGCACGCGCGCCACACGGTGCGTGTCGCCCCCATCGCCGACGGGCAGCCGTTCACCACGTCGCTGGTGTACAACCCTCAGCTGCTGTTGCTGACCCTGGTGCTGGTGACGGCCGCCGGGGTGCTGGCGGTGGTCGGGATCGCCCGCCTGCTGCGGGCGCGGACGCCGGGAAAAGCTACGCCGTCTTCTTGATCAGCGGCAGCACGAGCTGACGGCGGCTCACGATCGCTTCGGCCAGGTTGCGGAGCGCCTCGCGCACCGAGCGCGCGACCGGCAACTCGCCCTCGCCGCCCAGCAGCCCCATGACGGCGGGGCTCGCGACCAGCGTCCACTCCACCCCGGCGGCGCGGCAGTCCTCGTCGAGCCGGTGCACGAGCGAGACACCCGCCGCAGCAAAGTGGGTCACGTCGCTCAGGTCGACCACCACCGGGTTGCTCCCCAGGGTGAAACGCCAGAGGTACTCGCTGACCCGGTCGACGTTGGCCGCGTTGATGTCGCCGCGAATGGTCACCACGGTCGCCAAGTGCCGGCAGTGGGCGCGGATCTGGGCGCCATCGCAGTCGAAGGTGCCGTACCCGTGCCGTGTCGCGACGGTGGTGATTGTCATGAGCGCCTCATTCCCTTCGACCTGTCCTCTAAAGGTGCCCGCCAAATCTAAGGGGACCGGAAGCCGCCTCTAACTCTTTGCTAAGAAGCCGATTTCGGGGCGTTTGGTGGGGGTTCAGGCAACATCGTGGCCGTTTTGTAGCCGTGCCACGCCACGGCCCATCACGCCATCGGAAGCCGTCCGCTGCTAGGCTTCGTGGGCTGCCGGTTGCCAGTCGGGGGGCTCGTGATCGCCCGGTCAGCCGGACAGATCGGATACGAAACGGCAAGTCCAGACGGAAAGAGCATCGTGCGCGGCGCAGAGATCCGGGGAGAGATCAAGGCCCTGACGGGACTCCGCATCGTCGCCGCCGTGTGGGTGGTGCTGTTCCACTTCCGGCCCATGGTGAGCGACATTTCGCCGGACTTCCGCGACGCGCTCGCGCCGGTGCTCAACTGCGGGGCCCAGGGCGTCGACCTCTTCTTCATCCTCAGCGGGTTCGTCCTGACCTGGAACTACCTCGACCGGATGGGCCGCTCGTGGTCGACGCGCGCCACCCTGCACTTCCTGTGGCTGCGGCTGGCCCGGGTGTGGCCGGTGTACCTGGTCACCCTGCACCTGGCCGCGGTATGGGTGATCTTCACCCTGCACGTCGGTCACGTGCCGTCGCCCGACGCCGGCCAGCTCACCGCGATCAGCTATGTGCGCCAGATCCTGTTGGTCCAGCTGTGGTTCGTGCCGTT
Organism: Mycobacterium sp. E2699; assembly: GCF_001666745.1. Taxonomy (NCBI): domain Bacteria; kingdom Bacillati; phylum Actinomycetota; class Actinomycetes; order Mycobacteriales; family Mycobacteriaceae; genus Mycobacterium; species Mycobacterium sp. E2699. Next base: position 40,443 of record NZ_LZJH01000093.1, read on the forward strand.
CTTCGATGACTCGAGCTGGGACGGCCCGGCCTGGTCGATCAGCGCGGAGTGGCTGGCCTACCTGCTCTTCGGGTTCCTGGTGCTGGTGATCCTGCGGATGAAGCAGGCGACAAGGTCGCGCAGCCTGATGGCGCTGGCATTCGCGGCCTCGTTGCCGCCGGTGGTGATGCTGCTGACCAGCGGCCACTTCTACACGCCGTGGAGCTGGCTGCCGCGCATCGTCACGCAGTTCACCGCCGGCGCCCTGGCCTGCGCCGCCGTGCGCAGGCTGCGGTTGACCGAGCGCGGTCGCCGCGTCGCCGGGTACGCCTCCCTGCTGCTCCTGGCAGCCATGGTGGGCGTCCTGTACTGGTTCCACGCGCACCCGATCTCCGGGATCGTGGAGAACGACAGCGGCGGGGTGGTCGACGTGCTGTTCGTGCCGCTGGTGATCACCCTGGCCATCGGCGTGGGCAGCCTGCCCAGGGTGCTGTCGACGCGGGTCATGGTCTACGGCGGCCAGATCTCCTTCTGCCTGTACATGGTTCACGAGCTGGTGCACACGTCGTGGGGATGGGCGGTGCTTCAGTTCAACCTCACGCCATGGCAGCAGGACAACCCGTGGAAATGGAACATCATCGGGCTGCTCGCGATCGCCGTCGGCCTGTCGGCGCTGATGTACCACTTCGTCGAGGAGCCCGCGCGCCGGTGGATGCGCAGGATGGTCGACGTCAGGCCCGCCGACGAGAAGGCCGTGGCCGGCGAGCCGGCGGGCACCAAGCTGCACCCGATCGACGGTGGGCTGGAAGCGGTTTCGGCCCGCGCGGTGTGACGTTCGCCTCGCCGCGCGACCCGTGCGATGCGCCTGATCCGTCGAATACCATGGCCGGAGCGGCCGGCCGCGATTCAGCGGGTTGACGTCGAGTCCGCGTCGTTTCCCGTACGATTCCGTTGATTTCGGTGCGGCGCATGACGATGCATGGGGGAGGTTGCAGTGAGTCGCCTGGTCACGGCCATTGCCGGCCTCGCCCTGGTGCTGAATGTCGTCTCAGGGGCGCCCGCGCGCCCGGTGCGGGCCTACCGACCGCTGACGCTGGATTCGCGCGTCAACCACCTCGCGGTGGTCGGCGACTCGTACACCACCGGCACCGACGAGGGCGGCCTCGGGCCGAGGTCGTGGACCGCGCTGGCCTGGCACGCGCTGGCGCAGCGGGGCGTGCGGCGCGCCGCGGACGTGGCGGCCGAGGGCAGGGCGGGCTACGTGGTGCCCGGCGACCACGGCAGCATCTTCGAGGACCTGACCGCCAGGGCGGTCAAGCCCGGCGACGCGCTGGTGGTGTTCTTCGGATCGCGCAACGACGAGGGCGCGGATCCCGCGCTGGTCGCCGACAAGGCCCGCGACGCCTTCGCCTTGGCGCGCCGGTTCGCGCCGTCCGCCAGGTTGCTGGTGATCGGCCCGCCGTGGCCGACCGCCGACGTGCCCGAGTCGATCCTGCAGATCCGCGACGTGCTCAACGCGGCCGCCCGGGCCGCGGGGGCGGCGTTCGTGGATCCGATCGGAGACCACTGGTTCGTCGACCGGCCGGATCTGATCGGCCCGGACGGCGTGCACCCCAACGACGCGGGGCATCAGTATCTCGCGGACAACATCGCGCCACTCATCAGCATGCAGCTGTCCCGGTGATCGGCGAAAGCCCCAGCCCCGCAAGGGTTTAGCGAAATACGCTGCGGGGACTAGTCTTCCGCGTGTCGTTCGTAGTCCCACCGTTCCAGGCGCGCCTGCAACTGCATCAGGCCGATGCCGGCGACCGGCGCGATGGCCGCAATGCAGACCAGCAGCAGCGAAGTCATCTCACAACCTCCCAAAACCCTTCAGCAATAAGACGTTCGTTCGCACGGAGAAGTTCAACAAGGGTCACCCGCCCGCCAGCGCGCGGTCGGCCAGCGCGCCCATCACGGGCGCCAGCAGTTGCGCGTACTCGGTCGTCACGTGGTTGTCGTCGCGGAAAATCAAGGTGTTGCCCATGATCGGCGGGCAGCGGTCGGGCGTGCAGAACAGGTCCGTCAGGTCGGCGTACTGCCCGCCGGCGCCGGTGGTCACCGCCCGCTCGGCACCGATGCCGTCGCCGTCGAGCGCGGCCTGCCGCGCCGGCGCGCACGCGGTGGCGTCGTCGAGATGGGCCGACAAGCAGGCGGGCACGGGCCCGTGCGGGTCCGGCGCCGGGCCGAGGACCAGGACGGTCGCACCGGTGCTCCGCAGCTGCGCCACGGCGCGGCCCAGCGTGTCGATCCAAGCCGGGTCGTAGGACTTGAAACCGAAGTCCGCGCCGTAGCGCCGGCTCATGTCGAGCACCACCAGGCGCGGGTGCTCGGCCCTGAGCCGGTCGGAGACCTGGGCGCGCCACTGTTCGCACTCGGTGTACTCGCGACCCAGGTACGGGCTGCGGATGGGCAGTTCCTGCAGCGGGCACGTCACCTTGGCCAGCGTCTCCAGCCGCCAGTGGCGCTGCTCGGCGGCCCGCCGGAGCGCCGGCTCCCACATGGCGGCGTGCGAGTCGCCGACCAGGGTCACCGTCGTCGGCGAAGCGGTATCGCCCGTCGCGCACTCGCTTTGACCGACCTCGCGCCAGGAGCGCACGCACCCGTTGACGAACACGGGCGCCTTGTCGGCCGGCGCCTGCGCGAGCGGCGGGTCCAGGTTGGACGGGACGGCGCGCAGGCCGGCCGACGCCGCGACCGCGTCGCGCACCTGCGCGAAGGCCTGCCGGACGGTCGCCTCCTGGGGGCTGACGGCGGGGACGTTGGCCGGGGGGAGCACTGCGATGTTCGCCTTGGGTGCCGCGACCCCGTGGCCCGCGGGCACCGGCGTCATCGTCAGCAACACCACGCACGCGCAGGCCGCCGCCGCGGTGGCCGCCGCGGCCGCCGCGAGGCTGGCCCGCACCGACCGGCGCAGCGCGGCCGCGAACCGGCCGGGGTTTTCGACCAGATGCAACGTGAGCACGGCGAGCCCGCCGGACACCGCGGTGGCGGTCAGCCTGGCCGGCAGCCCCGCGGGCTCGCCCAGCAGCTGCGGCATCAGCAGCAGCACCGGCCAGTGCCAGAGGTACCAGGAGTAGGACACCCGCCCGATCGCCCGCATCTCCGGCCGGCACAGCACGCGGCCGACGCCCAGGCCGCCGGTGACGCACCCACCACCGATCACCAGCGCCGTGCCCAGCACGGGCAGCAGCGCCGCGGTGCCGGGGTACGGGGTGCCGGGGCCCAGCTGGGTGCAGGTCAGCGCGATCAGCGCCAGGCCGCCCCACCCGACGATCGTCGCGGGCAGCAGGGGCAGCCTGCGCCAGTGCCGGATCGACAGGGCCACCAGGCCGCCGGCCGCCAGCTCCCAGGCCCGGGTGGGCAGCGAGAAGAACGCCCAGGACGGCGACGTGCGGGTCCACCCGATAGCCGCCGCCAGCGACGCCGCCGCCACCACGGCCAGCACCACCGCGTAGGGCGCGGCGCCCGCGCCGGCGCCGCGGCGCACCCTGCCGGCAAGCCACGCCGTGCCGATGATCAGCAGCGGCCACGCCAGGTAGAACTGTTCCTCGACACCCAGCGACCAGTAGTGCTGGAACGGCGATGGGATATCGGCGGACAGGTAGTCGGTGCCGCGCGTGGCGAACCGGTAATTGCCCACGTACAGCGCGCTGGCGATGCCGTCCACGAAGACGCTGCGCGCCTGCAGCGGCGGCAGGACGGCGGCCGCCACGACGGCGGTGGTGACGCCGACGGTGGCCGCGGCCGGCAGCAGGCGCCGGGCCCGTGCGCCGTAGAAGCGGCCCAGCGCAACGGTATTGGTGGCGGCGGCCTCGCGCCAGAGCAGCCCGGTGATGAGGAAGCCGGAGATGACGAAGAAGACGTCCACACCGATGTAGCCGCCGCCGAGTCCGGGTATGCCCGCGTGGTAGAGCACGACCGCGATGACCGCGACGGCGCGCAGCCCCTCGATGTCCGGGCGAAAACCGTTCCGGGAAGTCCGCCGCTCCACTCGACGTGGGCCGCTGGCGGTGTCTTCCTGCCGGACTGTCATGTGCGTGGGCTAGGTCGCCATCCAGGCCAGCTCGCCCGGCAATTGCGTTCGCCAGTAGCCGATGTCGTGCCCGCCCAGCGAGAAGCCGCCCGCCGAGGGCGTCTTCAGCTGGCCGACGAATTGTCTTGTGGCGAAATAGAACCGGTCGAAGGTGCCGCAGTCGACGCGCAGCGGAATCGAATTCAGCGCCGGCACGCCCACCACGGTGTTCTGCACCCAGTCGTCGTAGCTGTCGAAGGCGCCCGGCTCGCTGCCCGTGAACGAGGTGTACAACGCCGGGCTGATGGCGCAGATGCCGGCCGTGCGCGACGGGCCCAGCTTGGCGCCCAGATGCAGCGCGCCGTAGCCGCCCATCGACCACCCCAAAAAGCCCACCCGGGAGGTGTCGAAACCCATCGAGGACAGCATCGGCAACAGCTCCTCGAGCACCATCGCGCCGGGGTCCTCGCCCGAGGCCCTGCGGTGCCAATAGCTGTTGGCGCCGCCGTCGACGCCCACCACCGCGAACGGCGGCTTGCCCTCCCTGACCAATTGGGCCAGCGCCTTCTCGACACCGCAGTCGAGCATCATGTTGGCGTCGCCGTCCTTGCCGTGCAGCGCGATGACCGGACGCAGGGCGCCGGCTTCGGCCTTCTGCCCGGGCGGCAGGGCGATCACCCAGTTGGTCTTGATCCCCCCGCGCGCCGCCGAGACGAACGAGCCGGTCAACCGGTTCGGCAGGGTGCTGCCGGCCGCCGACGGCTCGAACGGGGCGGGGGCCAGCGGCGCGGGCGCCGCGTGCGGCTCGAGCGGATCCAGCAGCGCGCTCAACACCCACGCGCCAGCGGCCGCCGCGCTGGCACCGGCGCCCATACGCAGTACCGCGCGGCGGTTCAGGTCAGGCACAGGCGTCATAATGCCGCGCCGACACGGCGTTTTCGGCCAAGCCACGCCGTTTTGGAAGCATTGTGTGATCTCGTGTGATCTGTCGGTCGCGAAGAGGTGACCTTCGAAGCGCCGGACCCCTGTTATTGACGCGCCGTTCACGCAATGGGCACCTGGAGCCGGTAGGCCTTCGCGGCATGGTGGTGCAGCGCTTCGCCGTCCTGGCGGTCCCCGTCGCGGTGCTCGGTCTGGTCGCCGCGTGCGCGCACCGGCCCGGCCCGGCCGCGGAACCCGCGACCGCCACGCCGATCCGCCACCTGGTCGTCGTATACCAGGAGAACGTGTCGTTCGATCACTACTTCGGCACCTATCCCCGCGCCGCGGGCGTCGACGGCCAGCCGTTCACCGCCAGAGCGGGCACCCCGGGGGTGGACGGCCTCACGCCAGAGTTGTTGACGCACAACCCCAACGCGGTCCAGCCGATGCGCCTGGGCGGTCCGGGTCAGCAGGTCACCTGCGACCAGGACCACGCCTACCAGGCCGAGCAGGCGGCGTTCAACGGCGGCGCGATGGACCGCTTCGTCGAGCACACCGAGGGCGAGCCGTGCCCGCCGCCGGCCTTCAACACCCCCGGGCTGGTGATGGGCTACTACGACGGCAACACGGTCACCGCGCTGTGGAACTACGCGCAGCGCTATTCGATGAGCGACAACTTCTACAACACCACCTTCGGCCCTTCCTCACCCGGCCACATCAACCTCGTCTCGGGCCAAACCCACGGCGTGACAGCCACATTCATGCCCGGGGGCCAGCGGTTCCCGCCGCACAACGTGATCGCCGACACCGGCAACGGGCAGGGGACCCTCATCGACGACTCGCAACCCCTCGGTGACGACTGCTCCTCCCGCGACCAGGTGCGGTTCGGCCCGGGCAACAAGAACGTCGGCGACCTGCTCAACGCGAAGGGCGTCACCTGGGGCTGGTTCCAGGGCGGCTTCAGGCCCACCGGCCGCGGAACGAACGGCGCGGCGCTGTGCGGGGCGACGCACAACATCGGCGCGGCCGTCGGCGGCACCGGCACGGGCGGCGCGCTGCCGTTCGGCACCAAACCGGATTACGTCCCGCATCACGAGCCGTTCCAGTACTACTCGTCCACCGCCAACCCGCACCATCTGCCGCCGAGTGCGGTCGACAAGATCGGTCGCGCGGATCAGGCCAACCACCAATACGACCTGTCGGACTTCTGGGCCGCCGCCGACGGCGGCCGCCTGCCGTCGGTGAGCTTCCTGAAGCCCCCGGCGTACCAGAACGGGCACGCCGGTTACTCCGATCCGCTCGACGAGCAGCAGTTCCTCGTCGAGACGGTCAACCATCTGCAGCGGCTGCCGGTATGGCGGGACATGGCGATCGTCATCACCTACGACGACTCCGACGGCTGGTACGATCACAAGCCCTCGCCGATCGTGTCGTCGTCGGCGACGACCGAGGATGCCCTGAACGGCCCGGGCCGCTGCGGTGATCCGGCCACCGCGCCCGCCGCCTACCAGGGCCGGTGCGGGTACGGTCCGCGATTGCCGCTGCTGGTGTTATCCCCTTATGCCAGAGCAAATTTCGTCGATCACACGCTCGCCGACCAAACCTCGATCCTGCGGTTCATCGAGGACAACTGGAGCACGGGCCGCATCGGCGACCACTCCTTCGACGAGCGCGCCGGCGCGCTCACCGGGATGTTCGATTTCGGCGGTCCGGCCCAACCGACGCTGACCCTCGACCCGCACACCGGCAACCCGCGCTAGCTTCGCCGGGATCCGATCTCCGCGGTTTCAACCCTCGCGCGGTGCACCGATGTCCCGGAGGATGCCAGAGATCGAAGGGGAGAGGATGAGCCTGGCGTTTCATTGGTTTTTGCCGACGTATGGGGATTCGCGCAACCTGGTCGCGGGCGGGCACGGCACGGCGATGCACGGCGACCGGCCCGCGAGTCTGCGCTACCTGCACCAGATCTGCGCGGCCGCCGAAGACAACGGCTTCGAGGCGGTGCTCACGCCGACCGGCCTGTGGTGTGAGGACGCGTGGTTGACCACGGCGATGCTGATCGAGGGGACCCGGACGCTGAAGTTCCTCGTCGCGTTCCGGCCCGGGCTGCTCAGTCCCACCCTCGCCGCGCAGATGGCCGGGACCTTCCAGCGCCACTCGAACGGGCGGCTGCTGCTCAACGTCGTCACCGGCGGCGAGCCGCACGAGCAACGCGCCTACGGGGATTTCCTGGACAAGGAGGCGCGCTACGCCCGCACCGCCGAGTTCCTGCATGTGGTGCGGCAGCTGTGGACGTCGCGGGAGCCGGTGACCTTCGCCGGGGACCACATCAGCATCGAGGGCGCGCAGCTGAACAACCCGCCCGACCCGACGCCCGCGGTGTTCTTCGGCGGTTCGTCGGCGGCCGCCGGGCCGGTCGCGGCCGCCTACTCCGACGTCTACCTCACCTGGGGTGAGCCGCCGGCGGCCGTCGCCGAGAAGCTCGACTGGGTTCGCGGGCTGGCCGTCGATGCGGGGCGGATCCTGCAGTACGGCTTGCGGATTCACGTGATCAGCCGCGACACCTCCGAGCAGGCCTGGGCCGAGGCCGACCGGCTGCTCGCGGCCGTCGACCCGGCCGACGTCGAGCGAGTGCAGGCCAGCCTGGCGCGCAGCGAATCGGAGGGCCAGCGCCGCATGCTGAACCTGCACGGCGGCGACAGCGGCCGGCTCCTGGTCGGCCCCAACCTGTGGGCCGGGGTCGGCCTGGTGCGCGGCGGTGCGGGCACCGCGCTGGTGGGGTCGCACGCCGAGGTGGCCGAACGGCTGGTCGAGTATTCGCGGCTGGGCATCAGCCACTTCATCCTGTCGGGCTATCCGCACCTGGAGGAGGCCTACTGGTTCGGTGAGGGCGTGCTGCCGCTGCTCGAGCGAAAAGGGTTGTGGCGCCACCCCAACCGGCAGACCCAACCGGCGCCGTCGACGCCGTTCGCGGTCGCCTCGGCGCACTAGCCACGGCGCTGATCCGGGACCGAGACCTGCACCTCTGAGCCCAACCGGCCGCAGACGGCCCGGGCCATCGAGACTGCGCTCAGACCGCATTTTCCGCGGCTTTCACGCACTGTGCGCAGGCTCGAAGCGCCCTTACTTCAATCTCGCTTCGAATGGACGATTGCGTCCCTTGCTCGCCCGGACTACGGTGATGAATTAGTGAACGATGACGTCTACAAGCTGGAGGCGAGGGACCATGACGGTTGACGCGAGCGAGTCCGGATTCGAGCCGTTGTACGGCGAGGCGGAACACACCGACGGCTTGATCCCTTGGGATATCGGCGGTCCGCAGCCGGTGGTCCAGCAGTTGGTGGCCTACGGGGCGATCCGCGGCGAGGTGCTCGACCCTGGGACCGGGCCCGGTTACCACGCCATTCACTATGCGTCCCGCGGCTATTCGGCCACCGGCATCGACGGCTCGCCCACCGCCATCGAGCGGGCCAGGCGCAACGCCGAGCGGGCCGGGGTGCGCGTTGATTTCCAGGTGGCCGACGCCACCAAGCTCGACGGCTTCGACGGCCGCTTCGACACCGTGGTGGACAGCGCCTTCTACCACGTGTTCCTCGACGACGAGGCGACCCAGACCCGATACGCGCAGGCGCTGCACCGCGCCACCAAGCCCGGCGCGCGGCTGTTCATGTTCGAGTTCAGCCCGCACAACGTCAACGGCCTGCAGTGGCAGGGCATCCCCGCCGACAACTTCGAGCGAGTGCTGGGCGCGAGCGGATGGCGCCTGGACTACCTCGGCGGCACCACCTACCTGGCCCGCTTCGGCCCCGAGACGTTCGAAGCCATGGGCAGGATCATGGCCGAGCGGCAGGGCGACGCCGTCGAGAAGATGCAGCCGCTCAAGCGCCAGATGGACATCCTGAGCCCACTGCTGCACGACGGACTGGTGCACTTGCCGGTCTGGTCCGTGGTGGCCACCCGCGAGGACTGAGGCCCCGTCGTCCGCGCGCCGGGGTGGTGCCCGCGCGGGCGATGTGCTGTGGTTAACCATGGCCGGCACAACGCAACTGCGGCAAGGGCTGTCGCAGCGGCAGCTCAGCATGATCGCGCTCGGCGGGGTGATCGGCGCCGGCTTGTTCGTCGGCTCCGGCGTGGTGATCAAGGACACCGGGCCGGCCGCGTTCCTGACGTACGCGCTGTGCGGCCTGCTGATCGTCCTGGTGATGCGGATGCTGGGCGAGATGGCGGCCGCCAACCCGTCGACGGGTTCGTTCGCCGATTACGCGGCGCGGGCCCTGGGCGGCTGGGCGGGCTTTTCGGTGGCCTGGCTCTATTGGTATTTCTGGGTGATCGTGGTCGGGTTCGAGGCGGTCGCCGGCGGAAAGGTCCTGGGCTACTGGTTCCACGCGCCGTTGTGGCTGCTGTCGTTGTGCCTGATGTCGTTGATGACCGCGACGAACCTGTTCTCGGTGTCGTCCTTCGGCGAATTCGAATTCTGGTTCGCCGGAATCAAAGTCGCGACCATCGTCGGGTTTCTCGTCGTCGGCTCGCTCGTCGCGCTGGGCCTGCTGCCGGGCCATCACCTGGACTTCTCCAACCTCACGTCGCACGGCGGATTCTTCCCGAAGGGCGTCGGGGCGGTTTTCGCGGCCATCGTCGTGGTGATCTTCTCCATGGTCGGCGCCGAGATCGTCACCGTCGCCGCCGCCGAGAGCCGCGATCCCGAGCTCGCCGTGCAGCGGGCGACGCGATCGGTGGTGGCGCGCATCGGCGTCTTCTTCGTGGGTTCGGTGTTCCTGCTCGTGGTGCTCCTGCCGTGGAATTCGGTGGAGCCGGGCTCCTCGCCGTATGTGGCAGCGCTCAAACACATCGGCCTGCGCGGGGCGGATCAGGTGATGAACGCGGTGGTGCTCACCGCGGTGTTGTCCTGCCTGAACTCGGGCCTGTACACGGCCTCGCGCATGCTCTTCGTGCTCGCCGACCGGCGCGAGGCGCCGGCCCGGCTGATCACGCTCAGCCGGCGCGGCGTCCCCTATCTGGCCATCCTGGTCTCGTCGGCGATCGGCTTCGGTTGCGTCGTCATGGCGTGGCTGGCGCCCGGCACGGTGTTCCTGTTCCTGCTCAACTCGTCGGGCGCCATCATACTGTTCGTCTACTGGTTGATCGCGCTGTCGCAGATCATCCTGCGCAGGCGCACACCCGCGGACAAGCTGCGGGTCAAGATGTGGTTCTTCCCGGCGCTGTCGATCCTCACCCTGGCCGCGATCACCGCCGTGCTCGTGCAGATGGCGTTCGATCGTTCCGCGCGCAGCCAGTTATGGCTGTCCCTGCTGTCCTGGGCCGTGGTGGGGGGGCTGTACTTCCTCGCCCGGACCCGCGGCCGGATCCGCGTCGGACGCGAAATCGCCTCGGGCGAATGAACTCTCAGCCCGCCGATGCCGGGTGGCCGATGCCCCTGGAGACGAGCAGCCCGGTAGGGCTCGCGACTGCGGCGCCCACCCCACCGATGTAGGCCTTGGCCATATCGCGGGCCGACACGTCGGAGGCTTGCCCCAGTGAGGCCAGCCATGCCACGGCGTCATCGCGTTCGGCGTTGTCGAACACCCGCGCCGGGCATGGCATCCACGCGCCGATGTCGCGCGCCGGTGCGCGGACCCAGCCGATGTCGCTCACCACGGCGCAGCCGTCGAGGATTGGCAAGTAGCCCAACCCAACTCGGGCGTCGGCCCACAGCGCCCCGGCCGTGATGCGCTGGAAGGCCGGGCCGAACTGGTAGAGCAGCCGCATCCGGCTTCCGCTCCGTCGCGCCCGATCGACCAGCGGTGCAAACACCCGTCCGTAGTCCGCCGCCGTCACCGTCCCGACGGCCTCCAGGGCTTGAATTCCGGGCGGCATGCCCGAAAGTTCCTTCAGCACAACGACCTCCTCTCGGACGCCGACCCGCCTCCAGATTCTACTTCCCAGTGCAACTGTTGCCTAGTGCTATGATAGCGACAGCTTCATTCACCGGAGGTCTGCACGCATGAAGATCGCCATTGTCGGTGCCGGCATCGCCGGCCCCACGCTTGCGTACTGGCTGCGGCGCTACGGCCGCGAGCCGACGCTGATCGAGAAGGCGCCGCGGCTCCGCACGGGCGGCGCAACCGGCGTAATGTCGCGTCATGGCCGTTTCGCCTGGTGATGAGGCCGCCGAGCGCGCCCGGGAGTTGCAGCGGCGGGGCGCGGAGCTGGCCGCCCGCAAGGCCGTCACCGAGGACGACGTCAAGCTCGCCGCCGAGCGCGCCGAGCGCGCCCACGAGCGCGACCGGGAGGCGCATCGACGCGACCTGCAGCGCCATTACGAGGCGGGTGCCGCCCACGAACGCGCCGCCGAAATCCAGGAACTCGCGGTCGAGGAAGGCCTCGGCGACGTCGCCGCGCACCAACGCGCCGCGGAACGGGAGCGTGAAGCCGCCAGGCGCGAGCTGCGGGCCGCCCAGGAATCGGACCGGCAAGACGCCTGACCCCCGCGTCTGCTACACCCTGTAGTTGAACGATTTGCGGAGGCTGGGACACTGGTCGGCATGGGTAGCAGTGACCAGGCGACCGCACCCGCCCCGGCCGCGACCGGGGTCACCGCGGCGTCGGCGAGGTTGTTCGAGGCCGCCTGCGCGGTGATTCCGGGCGGGGTGAACTCCCCGGTGCGGGCGTTCACGGCTGTGGGCGGGACCCCGCGCTTCATCACCGAGGCGCGCGGGTGCTGGCTCACCGACGCCGACGGCAACCGCTACGTCGACCTGGTCTGCTCCTGGGGGCCGATGATCCTCGGCCACGCACATCCCGCCGTCGTCGACGCCGTCGCCAAGGCCGCCGCCTCCGGCCTGTCGTTCGGGGCGCCGACGCCGGCCGAGAGCGAGCTCGCCGCCGAGATCATCGGGCGGGTCGCCCCGGTCGAGCGGATCCGGCTGGTGAATTCCGGCACCGAGGCCACCATGAGCGCCGTCCGGTTGGCCCGCGGGTTCACCGGCAGGGCCAAGATCGTCAAGTTCGCGGGCTGCTACCACGGCCACGCCGACGCGTTGCTCGCCGACGCGGGCTCCGGCGTTGCGACGCTGGGCCTGCCGTCCTCGCCCGGCGTGACCGGCGCGGCCGCGGCGGACACGATCGTGTTGCCCTACAACGACATCGAGGCCGTGCGCCAGACTTTCGGAAACTTCGGCGACCAGATCGCCGCGGTGATCACCGAGGCCAGCCCCGGCAACATGGGAGTGGTGCCGCCCGCACCCGGCTACAACGCGGCGCTGCGCGCGGTCACCGCCGAACACGGCGCGCTGCTGATCGTCGACGAGGTGATGACCGGCTTCCGCGTCAGCCGAAGTGGTTGGTACGGAATCGATCCCGTCGCAGCCGACCTGTTCACCTTCGGCAAGGTGATGAGCGGCGGGTTGCCGGCCGCCGCGTTCGGCGGGCGGGCCGAGGTGATGGAGCGGCTGGCGCCGCTGGGGCCGGTGTATCAGGCCGGCACGCTGTCGGGTAACCCGGTCGCCATGGCCGCCGGGCTGGCCACGCTGCGCGCCGCCGACGACGCCGCCTACGCCGCGCTGGACGCCAACGCCGACCGCCTGGCCGGGCTGATATCGGAGGCGCTCACGAAAGCCGGTGTGCCACATCAGGTTCCGCAGGCCGGCAACATGCTCAGCGTGTTCTTCTCCGAAACGCCGGTGGCCGACTTCGCGTCGGCGCGCGCGACCCAGACGTGGCGTTACCCACCCTTCTTCCACGCCCTGCTGGATGCGGGCGTCTACCCGCCGTGCAGCGCATTCGAGGCGTGGTTCGTCTCGACCGCCCTGGACGACGACGCGTTCGACCGGGTCGCCGGGGCGCTGCCCGACGCCGCCCGCCGGGCCGCCGAGGAGGACAAGCCCTGATGGCCGACGAAACCCGCGTCCACGTAGTGCGCCACGGCGAGGTGCACAACCCGAGCGGCGTCCTGTACGGGCGGCTGCCCGGGTTCCACCTGTCCGACAAGGGCAGAGCCCAGGCCGACGCCGTCGCCGAGGCGCTGGCCGGCCGCGACATCGTCGCCGTCATCGCCTCCCCGCTGCAGCGCGCCCAGGAGACCGCCGTGCCCATCGCCGCCAAGCACGACCTGGCCGTGGACACCGACCCCGACCTGATCGAGTCGGCCAACTTCTTCGAGGGCCGCCGTGTCGGCCCCGGCGACGGCGCGTGGCGCGACCCGCGGTTCTGGTGGCGGCTGCGCGACCCCTTCACGCCGTCGTGGGGTGAGCCCTACACCGAGATCGCGAACCGGATGACGACCGCCGTGGACAAGGCGCGCGCCCGCGGCACGGGCCAGGAGGTGGTGTGCGTCAGCCACCAGCTGCCGGTGTGGACGCTGCGGCTGCACCTGAGCGGCAAGCGGCTCTGGCACGACCCGCGGCGGCGCGAATGCGGGCTGTGCTCGATCACCACGCTCATCTACGACGGCGACCGGCTGGTCGACATCGAGTACTTCCAACCGGCGGCGCCTTGACCGGGTGGCGACTGGCGCTGACGGGGGTCGTGCTGACGACCCTCGTCGCCGGCTGTTCGTCCGGCCACGACGCGGTGGCCCAGGGCGGCACCTTCGAATTCGTCTCGCCCGGCGGCAAGACCGACATCTACTACAACCCGCCGTCCAGCCGCGGCCGGCCCGGTCCGCTGTCCGGACCGGACCTGGCCGACCCCGCGCACACCCGGTCGCTGGACGATTTCGCCGGCCAGGTCGTCGTCGTCAACATCTGGGGGCAGTGGTGCGGACCGTGCCGCGCCGAGGTCGGCCAGCTGCAGCAGGTCTACGACGCCACCCGCGGGGCCGGGGTGTCCTTTCTGGGCATCGACGTCAGGGACAACAACCGCCAGGCGGCCCTGGACTTCGTCGACGACCACCACGTGACCTACCCGTCGCTCTACGATCCGGCGATGCGCACCCTGATCGCGTTCGGTGGCAAGTACCCCACCACCGTCATCCCGTCCACGCTGGTGCTGGACCGGCAGCACCGGGTCGCCGCGGTCTTCCTGCGCGAGCTGCTGGCCCAGGACCTGCAGCCCGTCGTGCAGCGGGTGGCGCAAGAATCGTGACCGGCTTCGCGCAGATCGCCGCCGCCGGGCCGCTGCTGGTGGCGCTGGGGGTGTGCCTGCTGGCGGGGCTGGTGTCGTTCGCCTCGCCGTGCGTGGTGCCGCTGGTGCCGGGCTACCTGTCCTATCTGGCCGCGGTCGTCGGGGTGGACGAGCAGCCGCCCCCCGGGGCACTGAAGGCCCCGCCGGCCGCCCGGTGGCGGGTCGCAGGGTCGGCGGCGTTGTTCGTCGCCGGGTTCACCACGGTGTTCGTGCTCGGCACCGTCGCGGTGCTCGGCATGACCACCACGCTGATCACCAACCAGCTGGCGCTGCAGCGGGCCGGGGGAGTGCTGACCATCGTGATGGGGCTGGTGTTCGTGGGCCTGATCCCGGCGCTGCAGCGGCAGGCGCGGTTCAGCCCGCGACAGCTGACGACGGTCGCGGGGGCGCCGCTGCTCGGCGCGGTGTTCGCGCTCGGGTGGACGCCGTGCCTGGGGCCGACGCTGACCGGGGTGATCACCGTGGCCTCGGCCACCGACGGTGCGAATGTCGCGCGCGGCGTCGCGCTGGTGATCGCCTACTGCCTGGGGCTGGGCATCCCGTTCGTGCTGCTGGCGTTCGGCTCGGCGGGTGCGGTGGGGGCCCTGGGCTGGCTGCGGCGGCACACCCGGGCCATCCAGATCTTCGGCGGCGCACTGCTGATCGCGGTCGGCGTGCTGCTGGTCACCGGGGTGTGGAACGATTTCATCTCCTGGCTGCGCGACGCGTTCGTATCCGACGTGAGGCTCCCGATTTGATGGCGCGAGCAGACGCAAAAGCACCCCAAAGTGGCCCATTTTGGGGGCTTTTGCGTCTGCTCGCCGCGAAAAGCCGCAACACCTGGCGCGCGCTGACCTCGATGGGCACCGCGCTGGTGCTGCTGTTCCTGCTCGCGCTCGGCGCGATACCCGGCGCGCTGCTGCCGCAGCGCAGCCTCAACGCCGGCAAGGTCGACGACTACCTCAAGGCCCATCGCGTGATCGGACCCTGGCTGAACCGGCTGCAGGCGTTCGACGTGTTCTCCAGCTTCTGGTTCACCGCGGTCTACGTGCTGCTGTTCGTCTCGCTGGTCGGCTGCCTGACCCCGCGGATGATCGAGCACGCGCGCAGCCTGCGCGCCACCCCGGTGCCCGCCCCGCGCAACCTGTCCCGGCTGCCCAAGCACGCGAGTGCGGAGGTCGCCGGAGACGCCGCGGACCTGAACGCCCTGGCCAACACGGTCGCCGGCCGGCTGCGCGGCTGGCGCACGGCCATCCGGCATGAAGGCGAAGTCGTCGAGGTCTCGGCGGAGAAGGGCTACCTGCGCGAGTTCGGCAACATCGTCTTCCACTTCTCGCTGCTGGGCCTGCTGGTCGCCGTGGCGGTCGGCAAGCTCTTCGGCTACGAGGGCAACGTGATCGTCATCGCCGACGGCGGCCCCGGCTTCTGCTCGGCGTCGCCGGCCGCGTTCGACTCGTTCCGCGCCGGCAACACCGTCGACGGCACGTCACTGCGCCCGATCTGCATCCGGGTCAACGACTTCCAGGCCCACTACCTGCCGTCCGGGCAGGCCACCTCGTTCGCCGCCGACGTCGACTACCAGGCCGGCCAGGATCTCGCCGCGAACACCTGGCGGCACTACCTGCTGGAGGTCAACCACCCGCTGCGGGTCGGCGGCGACCGGGTGTACCTGCAGGGCCACGGCTACGCGCCGACGTTCACCGTGATCTTCCCGGACGGGCAGACGCGCACGTCGACCGTGCAGTGGCGGCCCGACAACCCGCAGACCCTGCTCAGCTCGGGCGTGGCGCGCATCGACCCGCCCGCCGGCAGCTATCCCAACGCCGCCGATCGCCGCCGGCACGAGATCGCCATCCAGGGCCTGCTGGCGCCCACCGAGCAGCTCGACGGGTCGCTGTTGTCGTCGCGCTTTCCCGCCCTGAACGCCCCCGCGGTGGCCGTCGACATCTACCGCGGCGACACCGGCCTGGACACCGGCCGGCCCCAGTCCCTGTTCGCGCTCGATCCCCGGCTGATCGAGCAGGGCCGGCTGACCAAGGAGAAGAGGGTCAACCTGCGCGCCGGCCAGCAGGTGCGGCTCGACCAGGGTCCGGCCGCCGGCACCGTCGTCCGCTTCGACGGCGCCGTGCCGTTCGTCAACCTGCAGGTCTCCCACGACCCGGGCCAGACCTGGGTGCTCGTCTTCGCCGTCACGATGATGGCCGGGCTGCTGGTGTCGCTGCTGGTGCGCCGCCGCCGGGTGTGGGTCAGGCTCACGGCGGCGGGCGGCGGGGCGGCCGGTACGGTGAACGTCGAACTGGGCGGGCTGGCGCGCACCGACAACTCCGGGTGGGGCGACGAGTTCGAGCGGCTGACCGAGCGGCTGGCGGAAGGACTGGGCGACCCCGGCCTGCCCACGCCCGCCGCGTCCAAAAGGAGTTCTCAGGTGGACGTCACATGAACACCCTGCACGTCGACATCGGGCTGGCGCGTGCCTCGGACTGGGCGTTCACCTCGGCGGTGGTGGCGCTGGTGGTGGCCATGTTGCTGCTGGCCTTCGAGTTGGCCTACGTGGGGAGCCGCCGCGTGGACCGGCGCGTCCCGGCCGGCGCGGTCGCCGCCGACAGCGCCCTCCCCGGCATCGTGGAGGACGGCGACCAGCGGCCGTTCGACGAGCGCGTCGGGCGGGCCGGGCTGGCCGTGGTCTACCTGGGCATCGGGCTGCTGGCGGCCTGCATCGTGCTGCGCGGCTTGGCGACCCTGCGGGTGCCGTGGGGCAACATGTACGAGTTCATCAACCTGACCTGCTTCTGCGGCCTGGTCGCCGGCGCGGTCGTGCTGCGCCGGCCGCAATACCGCCCCCTGTGGGTGTTCCTGCTGGTGCCAGTGCTGGTCCTGCTGACGGTTTCCGGGCGCTGGCTCTACACCAACGCCGCGCCGGTGATGCCCGCGCTGCAGTCCTACTGGCTGCCCATCCACGTGTCGGTGGTCAGCCTGGGCTCCGGTGTGTTCATGGTCGCCGGCATCGCCAGCATCCTGTTCCTGCTGCGCACGTCGCGGCTTTCCGAAAGCGACGCCGACGGCGCGCTGGCCAGGATGGTGCGGCGCCTGCCGGACGCGCAGACCCTGGACCGCGTCGCCTACCGGACCACCATCTTCGCCTTCCCCGTGTTCGGTTTCGGTGTCATCTTCGGCGCGATCTGGGCCGAGGAGGCCTGGGGCCGGTACTGGGGCTGGGATCCCAAGGAGACGGTTTCGTTTGTCGCGTGGGTGGTATACGCGGCCTATCTGCATGCCAGGTCGACCGCGGGATGGCGGGACAGGAAGGCGGCGTGGATCAACGTCGTGGGTTTCGTGGCCATGGTCTTCAACTTGTTCTTCGTTAACCTGGTCACCGTGGGCCTGCATTCGTATGCGGGCGTGGGATGACAGTGAGCAACCGACCTAAGTAATCGCAACAAGGGGGAGCGCAGGTGTCCGACCATCCAACGACGGGCGTCGGGCCGCCCGAGCCGCAGACCACAGGGCTGCCTCCTGCCCGGCAATCCGGCGAACCGCCGGCGGACTCGGGCGACGCGCCGACCCGCGCCTTCGCCGGATTCCGCACCGAGCGCCGGGTCCCCCCGGTCGAGCGGCGGGAGGCGGCACCGTCGACGGCGGCAGGACCCGCGCCCGCGCGCGGCCCGATGCCGCCCTGGGACTCCACCCCGGTCACGGGCATCCCGCGCGTCGACCCGACCGCCTACGGCGCCTACTACAACGGCCCCGCCGAGGCGCCGCCTGCGGAAGCCCAGGCGCCCCCGTACCGGCCCGAGCACCTGCCGCACACGCCCTACCCGGAGCTGTCCACCGGCATGCTGTTGCGGCCGGTCAAGCCCCCGCCGTCGGAGGGTTGGCGCCGGCTGGTCTACGACCTGTCCGGCCACCTGATCAACCTGGGCGAGAGCCCCCGCGCCCTGCGCCACAACAACCTGGTGGCCCAGGTCAACCGGCCCCTGCGGGGCTGCTACCGGATCGCCCTGCTGTCGCTGAAGGGCGGCGTCGGCAAGACCACGATCACCGCGACGCTGGGGGCGACCTTCGCGTCCATCCGCGGCGACCGGGTGGTGGCCGTCGACGCCAACCCCGACCGCGGCACCCTGAGCCAGAAGATCCCGTTGGAGACGGCGGCGACGGTGCGGCAGCTGCTGCACGACGCCGGGAGCATCGAGCGCTACAGCGACGTGCGCCGCTACACCTCGAAGGGCCCGAGCGGGCTGGAGGTGCTGGCGTCCGATACCGACCCGGCCGTCTCCGAGGCGTTCGGGGCCGACGACTACACCCGCGTCCTGGACATCCTGGAGCGGTTCTACGGCCTGGTGCTCACCGACTGCGGCCCCGGGCTGCTGCACTCGGTGATGTCGTCGGTGCTGGAGAAGGCCGACGTGTTGTTGGTGGTCGCCTCGGGGTCCATCGACGGCGCGCGCAGCGCCTCGGCGACGCTGGACTGGCTGGACGCACACGGGCACCAGGAGTTGGTCCGCAACTCGATCGCGGTCATCAACGGCGTGCGCCCGCGCACCGGCAAGGTCGACATGAACAAGGTGATCGATCACTTCTCGCGCCGCTGCCGCGCCGTGCGCCTGATCCCGTTCGACCCGCACCTGGAAGAGGGCGCCGAGATCGAGCTGGATCGATTGCGGCGCGGGACGCGCGAGGCGCTCACCGAGTTGGCGGCCGTCGTGGCCGATGGGTTCCCCGGCGATCAGCGCAACCCGGGTGTCGCCTAGAGGGGCCTAGAGCGGTTTGTCCCCGTGACCTAGCCGCCGCAGGAAGTCCGGATCGTCGTCGGGTCCGATGACGCGCGTCTTGGGCCGATGGGCCTGTGACCGCGCCGCGCGCCAGCCAACGTAGATCAGCGTCCCCAGAATCACGACGAGCAGCAGGTAGAGCACTCAACACCTCCTCCGAGCGAATATACCTGCACCGTAGGCTCGAGCTGTGTCAGAAGGTCCTGGGGACAACAGCACTGGAGAGCCCGCGCGCCGCCGCGTGCTCGTCGACGTCTTGCTCTACGCGGCGGCGCGGCTGGTGCTGGTGGCCGCGCTCGGCGCGGCGATCTACGGCGTCGCGCGACTGCTGGGGGTCACGCAGTTCCCGCTCGTGGTGGCCGTGTTGTTCGCCCTGATCCTCGCGATGCCCTTGGGCATCTGGCTGTTCGCGCCGCTGCGCCGGCGCGCCACCGCCGGGCTGGCCATCGCCGGGGAACGGCGGCGCCGGGAACGCGAACAGCTGCAGGCCCGGCTGCGCGGGGAGGCCGCACCGGACCGGCAGGAGCCCGAGGAGCCCGACGCGTAGCTTTTGCGCCGAGTGTGCGTTCACGGCGTTGAGTGTGAGCCCGGGGCGACGACACGCCGGCCCAGGCCGCCCCGAGCGCACACCAAAAGCCAGGAGCGCACAGCCAGTCAATGCGCGAGCGCCAGCGCCCCCGCCACCGCGATCGCCCACACCACCATCGCCAGCCCGGTGTCCCGCAGCACCGGAATCAGCTCGCGCCCGCCGCGGCCGGAGCGCACCGGCGCGAGCGCGCGCAGCGCCAGCGGTGTGGCCACCAGCCCGACGGCGCACCACGGGGTCGCCGCGGTGAGCACCAGCGTCGACAGCGCGGCCGTCGCCAGCAGCGCCTGGTAGAGCACCCGGGTGCGGGCATCGCCCAGCCGCACCGCCAACGTCATCTTGCCGGACTGCGCGTCGGTGGGGATGTCTCGCAGGTTGTTGGCCACCAGCACCGACGACGACAGCGCACCGATCGACACCGCAAGCACCAGCCCGACCCAGTCCACCCGCAGCGCCTGGGTGTACTCGGTGCCCAGCACGGCGACAAGGCCGAAGAACACGAACACCGCGAGCTCGCCAAAACCCGCGTAGCCGTACGGTTTTGACCCGCCGGTGTACAGCCACGCCCCGGCGATGCAGGCGGCGCCCACCGCGATCAGCCACGGCGCGCTGAGCAGCGCCAGCGCCAGCCCGGCCGCCGCGCCCACCGACAGGCTCGCCACCGCCGCGGTCAGGACGGACCGTGGGCTCGCCAGCCGCGAGCCCACCAGCCGCACCGGGCCGGCGCGGTCGTCGTCGGTGCCGCGGATCCCGTCGGAATAGTCGTTGGCGTAGTTGACGCCGATGATCAGCGCCACCGCCACGACCAGCGCCAGCAGCGCCTTCCACCACACCGCGGCTCCCAGCCACGCCGCGGCGCCGGTGCCTGCCACCACCGGCGCCACCGCGTTGGGCAGCGTCCGGGGCCGGGCGCCTTCGACCCACTGCGCGAAACTGGCCACCAGGGCATCCTGCCGGTGCCCGCCCCCGGCGATCAAACGCGGGGCATCCACAATGGGCGGATGCTCGGAGTCATCGGCGGCAGCGGCTTCTACACGTTCTTCGACTCGTCCGTCCGCAACGTCGACGTCGACACCCCGTACGGCCCGCCCAGCGCGCCCGTCACGGTGGGCGCCGTCGGCGACCACGAGGTGGCCTTCCTGCCCCGGCACGGCGCGACCCACCAGTTCTCGGCGCACACCGTGCCGTATCGCGCCAACATGTGGGCGCTGCGCAAGCTCGGCGTGCGGCGGGTCTTCGGCCCGTGCGCCGTCGGCAGCCTGAACCCCGACAACGGGCCGGGCGCGGTGGTTGTCCCCGATCAGTTGGTCGATCGCACCAGCGGCCGAGCCGACACCTACTTCGACTCCGGTGCCGTCCACGTCGACTTCGCCGACCCGTACTGTCCGACGCTGCGGGCCGCGGCCACGGGCCTGCCCGACGTGGTCGACGGCGGCACCATGGTGGTGATCCAGGGCCCGCGCTTTTCCACCCGCGCCGAAAGCCGGTGGTTCGCCTCGGCCGGCTTCGGCCTGGTCAACATGACCGGCTACCCGGAGGCGGTGCTGGCCCGCGAGCTCGAAATCTGTTACGCGGCAATCGCTTTGGTAACCGACCTGGACGCCGGCATCGCGGCCGGGGAGGGGGTGAAGGCCGTCGAGGTGTTCGCCCAATTCGAACGCAACATCGAGCTTTTCAAGGAGCTGGTGCGCGCGGCGATCCGCCGCGTCGCCGCCGAGCGCACGTGCACGCACTGCCAGCCGCATACCGGCGTCACCCTGCCGGTGGAGCTGCCATGAGGGTTCTGCTGACGGGCGCGGCCGGCTTCATCGGGTCGCGGGTGGACGCCGCGCTGCGGGCGGCGGGTCACGACGTGGTCGCCATCGATGTCCTGCTGCCCGCCGCGCACGGCCCGAATGCAGTGCTGCCGAAGGGCTGTCGGCGGGTGGACGTCCGCGACGGCGACGCGCTGGCCCCGCTGTTGGACGGCGTGGACGTCGTCTGCCACCAGGCGGCGATGGTCGGTGCCGGCGTCGACGCCGCCGACGCGCCCGCCTACGGCGGCCACAACGACTACGGCACGACGGTGCTGCTGGCGCAGATGTTCGCCGCGGGGGTGCGCCGCCTGGTGCTGGCGTCGTCGATGGTGGTCTACGGCCAGGGCCACTACGCCTGCCCCGAGCATGGCGTCGTCGACCCGCCGCCGCGGCGGCGCGCCGACCTCGACGCCGGCGTCTTCGAAAACCATTGCCCCGCATGTGGTCTCGACGTGACCTGGCGGTTGGTCGGCGAGGACGCGGCCCTGCGACCGCGCAGCCTGTACGCGGCCAGCAAGACCGCGCAGGAGCACTACGCGCTGGCGTGGTCGGAGGCGACGGGCGGCTCCGTGGTGGCGCTGCGCTACCACAACGTGTACGGCCCCGGGATGCCGCGCGACACGCCGTACTCCGGGGTGGCCGCGATCTTCCGCTCGTCGCTGGAAAAGGGCGAGGCGCCAAGGGTTTTCGAGGACGGCGGTCAGATGCGCGACTTCGTGCACGTCGACGACGTGGCCGCAGCCAACCTCGCCGCCGCGACCGTCGACGCCGACGGTTTCGCGGCATTCAACGTCTGCTCCGGGCGGCCGATCTCGATCCTGGAGGTCGCCGACGCGCTGTGCGACGCGCGGGACGGGTCGCTGCGCCCGGTGGTCACCGGGCAGTACCGCAGCGGCGACGTGCGCCATATCGTGGCCGACCCGGCCCGCGCGGCCGACGTGCTGGGCTTCCGCGCGGCCGTCGACCCGCGCGACGGCCTGCGCGAATTCGCCTTCGCGCCGTTGCGTTAACCCGGGCCCTGCGGGGGGCGGAAGATCCGCGGCTTGTGGACGGGGATCTGCCGGGTGGCGGAGTCGTCGCCGCGGAAGATCCGCGGCGAGCCGGCCAGTTGCGGCATCGCGGTGGTGGGTGCTTCGCGGCCGTGGGTCGGTATCCGCGTCGTCGCGGCCGCCGACGGCGCCCCGGCGTGGCCGACGGGGATGCGCGTCGTCGGCGCCGCCGAGCCCGGGGGAGCGCCCCGCTTGTGGGCGGCGCGGCGGCGGCGCCGCCGTCGCACGCTGAGCCGGCCGGTGATGACCGCCGCCGCGAGGATGCTCAAGCCCAGCACGCACAGCACGACGTCGAAGGTGCTGGTGATCTGCTGGGCGAGGTTGTTGCCGTACACCGGGTTTGGCGCCGGGGCGTTGGGTGGCTCCTCGAACCGCGGCGCCAGCGCCACGCCGACCACCACGCGGGTGATGCTCAGGGTGGCGACCAGCCCGCACAGCGCCGAGATCAGCCGGCCCGAGACGGCGTCGTTGCCCAGGTTGATGCGCAGCCAGACCGCCAGGAGCGCGGTGGCCAGGTCGAACGCGGCCAGCACCACGCTGTCGTAGCGCGAGAAGGGGTAGTTCAGGCTGACGCCGACGATGAGGTCGGTGATGCGCATGACCATCGATCCCAGGCACCATACGATGATGAGCAGCAAGCCATTTCGGGCCGCCGCCCGCCAGGCGTTCTCCTCGGTCGCCGACGGGTGGCGCCGGGCCGGCAGCGCGGCCGGGGCGAAGATCGCCGCGGCGGCCGCCCACGCCAGGTAGCCCTCGAACCCGACCCCCGCCGTCGACGTGTTCTGTGCGATGCCGTGGAACGCGTCGATGTCACGACCAATCGGCAGGAGCCACACCAGGATCCCGGCGACGAGCGTCGACACCCCGAGCGCCACGGTCGCCAGCCGGGCGGCCCTGCTGCTGCGCAGCAGCCACCGAGACCCGACGACCACCGCGGCCAGCGCCACCACGCCGTACACCAGCGCCGTCGCGATGACCGCCACGTTCTGCTTGCCGAAGTCGCCCTGCAGCGCGTAACGCACCCGCCAGAACAGGTTGAAGCCGAAGCTCAGCGCCGCGCCGACGATCGAGGCGTAGCCGACGATCCGGACGGCCCGGATGTCTTGATCGGCCGCCGGTGCCGGCACGGGTCGCGCGCCCAGCAGGGCGCCGGCGATGCCCAGCCACGCGCCCGGCCCGACGCCGCCCGGGACGTTCACGGTGCCGCCGAAGCGGACGGTCTCGAACACGTCGAACGCGACGAAGCCGAGGACCAGCAGCGCGTAGGGAAGGTTCAGCGCCAGCCGAAGCCGCGCGGCGAGCCCGGGGTTGAATCGCGCGCTCGACGACCGCCAGGAGCCGGCCAGCGCGATCGACACCAGCGACAGCAGGGTCACGGCGAACAGCACCGCCAGCAGCGGCTTGTTGCTGCCCGGGATGCCCATGCCGAAGTACAGGTTCCACGGCAGCAGCAGCGCGACGACGAGCAGCGCGGCCGCGGTCAGGTCGCCGGCGATGCTCCACCGCCGCGTCGGCGCCCGGACCTCACCGGCCGGCCGGCGCCCCGGCGGCGGCGATTGGAGCTGCCCGCGGATGGGGCCGGTAGGGGCGTCGTCGCCGGTCTGACTCACGGTTCCCCCCGGATGTCGAGGACGGTCACTTGCGGCGCAACGTGGGTCGGGAGGCGGGGGAACCCCCTGCCGCGCCGACTTCGTTGCTCACTTGGAAACATAATCTCCGTTCGGACGACGCGGCAGTGCACAGAACGCGTGCGGCTTTGCCGGTTTGCCAACCCGGTTACGCTGCACAGGCGAACGTGTCGCCCGAATGACTGTTAGTGCCGACGGTATCGCAGTGTAATGATGCCGGGACATGCTGGTTGTGGGGTAGCCGGCCGAAGGAGAGCCTGGATGGACGTCGTTTTGGGGGTCGCGGTCACGGGTTCCGTCGCCCGCCTGGCGCTCGTCGGGTCGGGCGGCCAAGGTTCGGACGTGCTCGACCAATCCGTCGTCGACCTGGCCGACCGTCCGGTCGACACCCTGACCCAGACCGTCGCCGGGACGAGCCGGCTACTGGCCGACGAGAACCACCGGCTGGTCGCCACCCGGCTGTGCTGGCCGGACGCCGCCAAGGCCGACCAGCTGCGCCGGGCGCTCGAGGACTCCGGTGTGCACGACGTCGCGGTGCTCTCCGAATCGCAGGCGGTGACGGCGTTGATGCGCGCGGCGGGCCGGGCCGGCGGTGTGCTCGTCGTCGACGACGAGACGGCGACGCTGTCGGTCGTTTCGGGCGGAGACCCGGACGCGCCGCCGACCATGCTGGCCAGCCAGCCCCTGGCCGGCGGCTCGGGCCCGGAAGCCACCGCCGCGCTGGACACCATGATGGCCCGGCTCGGTGACCAGCCCGGCGCCCCGACCGAGCTCTACCTCGTTGGGGCGTCATCGAACCTGGCCGGGGTCGCCGACCAGCTGCGCGACGCGTCGACCATGCGGGTGGAGATTCCCGAGGACCCCACGTTTGCGGTCGCCCGCGGCGCGGCGATGGCCGCCCTGCCCCCGGCGGCGGGCGATGCCACCGCGATCGCGCCGGCGGCCGCGCTCACCGGGGACGAGACCGCGTTCGCTCCCGCGGCCGGGGCGGCCGCCGGGGGGCCGCAGCTGGCGTACTCGATGGCCGGCGAGGGCGAGCCGTTCGGGATGGACGAGTTCGGGCCCGAGTACGACGATTTCGGCGAATTCGGGGAGGGCGAGGCCGAGACCGGCCGGATGCCGTTGAGCAGGCGTTCGTTGGTGCTCGGCAACGCCGTCATCGCCTTTGCCGTCATCGGATTCGCATCGCTGGCCGCCGCGGTCGCCATCGCCATCCGGCCGACCGCGAGCCAGCAACCCGTGGTGGGCCACCAGAACGCCGCCCCGGGCAAGTTCATGCCGCTGTTGCCGACGCAGCAGCAGGCCCCGGTGCCACCGCCGCCGGCCGATCAGCCCAACGCCGGCTTCCAGGGCGGCGTCATCCCGGACTCCAACGGCTACATCCCGCCGCAGCTGATGTCGCCCGGCGGGGCGCCGGCCCCGGTCAATCCGGCGCCGGGCGTGCCCGGTTTCGTGCCGAATCCCAACCCGGCCGTGCCAATCCCGGTGCCGATCATCATCCCCTACCCGGGCTGGCGGCCTCCGTACCCGAACCCCTATCCGAACCCGTATCCGCCCTCCACGACGGTGATCACGACGACCCCGCCGACGACGACGCTGGGGCCGAGCACGACGACGTCGCCGCCCACGACGACTCCGCCGACCACGACGGAGCCGCCGACGACGTCGACGCAGCCGCCGACTACAACGACGCAGCCGCCGACTACCACGCAGGCGCCGACGACGACCCAGGCGCCGCACACCACCACGCCGGCGCCGACGACGCAGGCACCGCAGCCGACGACGCAGGCACCACACACCCAAACGCAGACGATCCCGACGCAGCCGCACACGCAGCAGCCGGTGACCCCGCAGCAACCGGTGAAACCGCTGCTCCCGCATACCCAGCACTGACCGATGCCCCAGGACGCGGTCACGGTCGTGCTGCCGTGTCTCAACGAGGAAGAGTCGCTGCCGGCGGTACTGGCCGCCATTCCGGCCGGCTATCACGCGCTGGTGGTGGACAACAACAGCACCGATGCCACCGCCGCGGTGGCCGCCCGGTACGGCGCCCGGGTGGTGGCCGAATCGCGGCCCGGGTACGGCTCCGCGGTGCACGCGGGCGTGGTCGCCGCGACCACCCCGGTCGTGGCGGTCATCGACGCCGACGGCTCGATGGACCCCGGTGACCTGCCCCGGCTGGTCGAGGCGCTGGACACCGGCACCGACCTGGTGATCGGCCGGCGCCGGCCGGTGCCGGGGCTGCACTGGCCGTGGGTCGCGCGGGTGGGCACCGTGGTGATGAGCTGGCGGCTGCGCACCCGCCACGGGCTGCCGGTGCACGACATCGCGCCCATGCGCGTGGCGCGCCGGGACGCGCTGCTGAATCTCGGTGTCGCCGACCGGCGTTCGGGTTACCCGCTGGAACTGCTGGTGCGCGCGGCGGCCGCCGGCTGGCGCGTGGTCGAACTCGACGTCGGCTACGGCCCGCGCACCGGCGGCAAGTCGAAGGTCAGCGGCTCGCTGCGGGGCAGCATCACCGCGATCGTCGACTTCTGGAAGGTGATCTCGTGAGCGTGCTGCCGGTGACCGTGCTGGTGGTCGCCAAGGCGCCGGAGCCGGGCCGGGCCAAGACTCGGCTCGCGGCGACGGTCGGGGACCGGGTCGCCGCCGACATCGCCGCCGCCGCGCTGCTGGACACGCTGGACGCGGTGGCGGCCGCGCCGGTGGCCGCCCGGGTGGTCGCCCTCACCGGCGAGCTCGACGCCGCCGCGGCTTCCGCCGAGATCCGGCAACGGCTCGCGTCGTTCGCCGTGATCCCGCAGCGCGGCGACGACTTCGCCGACCGGCTCGCCAACGCCCACGCCGACTCGGCCGACGGTCATCCGGTCCTGCAGATCGGGATGGACACCCCGCAGGTCACCGCCGCACTGCTGAGCGCCTGCGCGCGGAAGTTGCTCGGCGCGCCCGCGATCCTCGGCATGGCCCACGACGGCGGCTGGTGGGTGCTCGGCGTGGCGGCACCGACGATGGCCGAATGCCTGCGCACCGTGCCGATGTCTCGGCCCGACACCGGGGAGCTCACGCTGAAGGCTCTGCGCGACAACGGTATTCGCGTGACACAGGTGCAACGCCTGGCCGACATCGACGTCGCCGACGACGTCGCCGCGGTCCGCGACGCGTGCGGGCCGGAAAGCCGCTTCGCGCGGGTCACCCGCACGGCCGGCATCTGATGCGTGTGAGTCCTGGGCTTTGCGTGTGAATGCTGGGCGGAAAAATCGCCGAAATCCCGCCCTACATGCACACGCAAAGCCGTCAGCGCACACGCAAAGCCGTCAGCGCACACGCAAAGCCGTCAGAGCACACTCGCCGTGGCGGCACCATCTCCCGGTATGCGTGTGAGTCCTGGGCTTTGCGTGTGAATGCTGGGCGGAAAAATCGCCGAAATCCCGCCCTAAATACACACTCAAAGCCGTCAGTACACACGGCAAAGCCGTCAGCGCACACTCGCAGCCGTCAGCGCACACTCGCAATGCCGTCAGAGCACACTCGCCGTGGCGGCACCCCTCCCGGTTTGCGTGTGAGCCCTGGGCTTTGCGCGTGAACGCTGGGCGGAAAAATCGCCGAAATCCCGCCCTACATGCACACGCAAAGCCGTCAGCGCACACGCAAGTCACCAGTTGGTGACCATCACGGTGTTCACCAGCAGGGCGCCGACGGCGTTGACCGCCAGCCACCAGCGATGTGACCGCACCGGCAGCAGGGCGGGCGCCGCGGTGAGCCAGACGGTGAACGGCAGCCAGATCCGTTCCACCTCGGCCTTGCTCAGCATGCTCAGGTCGGCGCAGGCGATGGCGGCCAGCATCGCCAGCAGCACCAGGTGGAAACCCGAGCGGCGGCGGATGGCGGCCGCATCGAAGACGCGGCTGATCCCGGCGACGCTGCCCAGCCCGATCGCGCACACCACGCACGCCAGGTTGGCCCACCACCAGTACTGAAAGGGCCGGTCCTTCGCGATGCCCTGCCAATAGCGTTGCTGCACAAGGGCGTACCCGTCGAACCAGTAGAATCCCGCCACGGCGAACGCCACCGCCACCGCCAGCGAGGTCAGCGCCGCGGGACCCAGCGCGCGCAGCACCGCGCGCCAATCGGAGGCCGAGACCAGCACCGCCAGCGCCGGCAGCCCCAGCAGGACCAGGCCGTAGCTGAGGAACACGCTCCACCCCAGCAGCAGGCCCGCCCCGGCGGCGACGAGCGCGGGGAACCGGACCGGACGGTGCACGGCCAGGGCCAACAGCGTCAGGCCCCACGCCGCGACCCCGGCGAAGTATCCGTCGGCCGAGACCGCCACCCAGATCGCCGTCGGCGCGACCGCCACGAACGGCGCGGCCCGGCGCGCCGTGCCCTCGTCGGCGAGCGCGCGCACGGCGATCACCACGGCCGCGGCAGCGCTGGACCCGGCCAGCAGGCACAGCAGGGCGGCCCACGCCCCGCCGTGCAACCCGATCCGGTCCAGCCACACGAACGTCAGGAGCGCGCCGGGCGGGTGCCCGGAGACGTGGGTGGTCCACGAGTTCGGCTGGTAGTCGACGATCCGGCTGGCGAAGGTGCGGACGGCGGCCGGGATGTCGGTGATCGTCGGCACCTGCGACAGGTACTCGTCGCGGGTGGTCAAGCGCCCGGCGAAGCCCCGTTGCCAGCCGTCGATCATCGCCAGCGCAAACGCCCACGCGCAGGCGGTGGCCCAGGTGCCCAGCGTCAGAGCCCGCCACGAAAGGCGTTGCGCCACAGCGGGTCCCCACACCACGGCGGCCACCGCGATCAGAATCGCGGGGCCGGTTCCCCAGCTGGCGTGGATCTCCCACGCCCCGAAGATCGGCGACGCCCCGGCGTGCGTGCCGAACCGCTCCTGGCCCACGTCCAGGCGCGGCCGCACGCCCCAGTGCAGGCGTGGCAGCACGAACGCCGCCGCCACCAGGACGGCCCCGGCCGCGACGGCTGCCGACTCCCGCCGCGCGACCCTCACGGTCGACCAGCCTATTGACCGCTCGCGCCGGCGAACCGGCGCACCAGGGCGGCCCGGTCCACCTTGCCGATCCCGCGGCGCGGCAGCGCCTCGACGATGTGCAGCTCGCGCGGCGCCGCGGTGGCGTCCAGGGCACGGGTCACCTCGGCCCGCAGCGCCTGCAGCGTCGGCGCCGCGCTGCCGTCGCGCACCACGACCGCGGCGACCACCCGCTGCCCCAGCCGGTCGTCGGGCACACCGAAGACCGCGCAGTCGCCGACCGCGGGATGGGCGCACAGCGCGGCCTCGACCGGCTGCGGCAGCACCGTCAGGCCGCCCGTGCTGATCGCGTCGTCGGCGCGGCCGAGCACGGTCAGCGCGCCCGCCTCGTCGACCGAGCCCACATCGTCGGTGCGGAACCAGCCCGGCTCGGCGAAGGGGTCGGGGTCGACCGGGTTGCGGTAGCCCTTCGCCAGCGTCGCGCCGCCGATGACGATGCGCCCGTCGGCCCCGACCCGCAGCGCCACCCCGTCCAGCGGGACGCCGTCGTAGACGCAGCCGCCCGCGGTCTCGCTCATCCCGTAGGTGCGGACCACCGCGATGCCCGCCGCCGCGGCGGCGTCCAGGACCGGCCGCGGCGCCGGTCCGCCGCCGAGCAGCACGGCGTCCAGCCCGGCGAGCGCGGCCGCCGCCGCCGGCTCGGCCAGCGCCTTGGCCAGCTGCGCGGCGACCAGCGACGTGTAGCGTCGGCCGGGACCCAATCGCCTTATCGCGGAGGGCAATTCGCTGACGTCGAAACCGGTGGACACGTCCAGCTCGACGGGCGCCGACCCGGCCAGCACGCTGCGCACCAGCACCTGCAGCCCGGCGATGTGGTGGGGCGGCAGGGCCAGCAGCCAGGCGCCGGGGCCGCCGAGGCGCTGGTGGGTGGCCGACGCGCTGGCGGTCAGCGCCGCGGCCGTCAGCAGCGCGCCCTTGGGCGCGCCGGTGGTTCCCGACGTCGTCGCGACCAGGGCCACGTCGTCGTCGATGTCTTCGCCCACCCGCAAGGCGCGCGGCGTGCCGTCGTCGCCGGGCGCCAGCGCGACCAGCGCGGGATCGCGCCCGTCCAGCACCCGCT
The DNA here is from genome assembly GCF_001666745.1 of Mycobacterium sp. E2699. NCBI lineage: Bacteria > Bacillati > Actinomycetota > Actinomycetes > Mycobacteriales > Mycobacteriaceae > Mycobacterium > Mycobacterium sp. E2699. The sequence goes on from NZ_LZJH01000093.1 coordinate 70,428, forward strand.
CCAGGGCCGGCAACAGCACCGCGACCGCGGAACCCGGCGGCACGCCGAGCGCACGCAGGACGGCTATGCGGGGTCCTGGGCGTCGCGCGGCTCGTCGAACGGCCAGCCGTGGGCGGCCAGCCGCGTCCGCACGCGTTCGACGTCTTCCGGCGACGGCAGCTCGTCGGTGATCTGGGTGATCGCCACACCGATGTCGATGTCGTCGAAGCAGCCCCGCTCCATGAGCTCGTGCGCCACCGCGATGACCTCGTCGTGACCCAACCGGCGGGTCAGCAGGGCCAGCACCGGGAAGGTGTCCGTCGGTGGAACGCCCTCCGGATACCCCGCGCGCAGCCACGAGACGATCGAGCTCAGGAATCCGTTCACGTCGCTATCCCTCCACGCGGGGGTTCGGCTGGGTGGACGATTTCGATGCTACTTGTGCGGCGGCTTGGCCCCCAGAAACGGCTGATTGATCTGGTGCGCGATGAAGTCTCGGGAGATGTACAGCAGCGCGAAGAGGATCACGGCGAGCACCACCGCGTAGATCACCCAGGCGATCGCCAGCAGCGCCGGATTCTTGTGCGGCGGGCTGCCGTCCGTGCTGACCTGACCGCCGCCGACGGCGTGGAACCGCAGCCCCACGGCGAACAGCGCCGGCAGCGCGGCACCGGCCAGCATGCTGAACACCAGGATCTTCAGGGAGGCCTCGTAGTTGAACCAGTCGCCGAAGTGGCTCATGAGGGGTTCCCCGCGGTCACCGTGTCTTCGTCGGTGCCGGACCGGCGCGAGGCGCCGGTGCCGACTTTGGGCCCGGTATCCGACGGCGGATGTTCGTCCGAGGCCTCGAGACCGGCGGTGAGGCTGCCCTCCCATTCGGCGTTGACGTTCTTGTGGTCGACCTTGACCCGCCGCGAGCGGATGTAGATGGCGGCGGAGACCGCGACCAGCAGGCTGAAGCCGATGATCGCGCCGGGGTAGCCGCCGATGAGGTGCACGGTCCAGTAGGTGATCGCCCCGACCAACCCGGCCGAGGGAAGGGTGATCAGCCACGCGACGACCATCCGGCCGGCCACTCCCCAGCGCACCTCGCCGCCGGGCTTGCCCAGCCCGCTGCCCAGCACCGAACCGGTGCAGACCTGGGTGGTCGACAGCGCGTAGCCGAAGTGGGTGGACAGCAGAATGACTGCCGCCGAGGACGATTCGGCCGCCATGCCCTGCGGTGACTTGATCTCGACCAGTCCCTTGCCCAGGGTGCGGATGATGCGCCAGCCGCCGAGGTAGGTGCCCGCCGCCATCGCCAGGGCGCAACACACGATCACCCACAGCGGCGGCGCCGAGTCGGTCTTGCTGACCGCGCCGTAGGACATCAGCCCCAGGAAGATGATGCCCATCGTCTTCTGCGCGTCGCCGGTGCCGTGCGCCAGGGAGACCAGCGACGCGGAGCCCCACTGCCCGTACCGGAACCCGGCCTCGGTGCGCTGGGTCGGGATGCCGCGGGTGATCCGGTAGACCAGCCACGTCGCGATCGCCCCGACCACGATGGCCAGGATCGCGGCGACGACGGCCGGGATCAGCACCTTGGACACCAGGCCCTTCCAGATCACCCCGTGCGCGCCCACGGCGGCGAGGGTGGCGCCGACGATGCCGCCGATCAGCGCGTGCGAGGAACTCGACGGGATGCCGAGGAGCCAGGTCAGCAGGTTCCAGACGATGCCGCCGACGAGGCCGGCAAACACCAGTTCCAGCGTCACGATGTGCCCGTCGATGAGGCCCTTGGCGATGGTGGCCGCGACGGCGGTGGACATGAACGCGCCCACCAGGTTCAGCACCGCGGACAGCGCGACGGCGGCCTTGGGCGCCAGCGCGCCGCTGGCAATGGACGTTGCCATCGCGTTGCCGGTGTCGTGGAAGCCGTTGGTGAAATCGAAAGCGAGTGCCGTGATTACGACAATGATGAGGAGGAACAAATCGATGTTCACAGCGCCTGATTCTCGTAGTAGGGGGCTTAAATTGTCGAATGCAGGGATGGCCGAAATGCAGGTGTACCTTGACTTGTCGTTGGATGTTAGCCGTTCGTTAACCCGGTGTTCTTCAATCGCCGCGGGTATCGCGGCGCAGCGGATGGTCCCCGGGGATCTCGACGAAAATCAGCGTGATGCCGTCCGGATCGGTCACGTGCATCTCGCGCAGGCCCCACGGTTCGCGCCGCGCCTCGCGGGCGATGGGAACTCCCCGGCCCTCCAGTTCGGCCTGGGCCGCGGCGACGTCACGGACCTGGAGCCACAGCGCGCCCGGGAAGGGTCCCCGGGAATGGTCTGGTGAGCCGTAACCGGCCAGCTCCAGCAAAGACTGCCCGGCGAAAAACACGGTGCCGGCGCCGTATTCGCGGGCTATCGCCAGCCCGATCTCGTCGCGGTAGAAGCCCAACGACCGCTGATAGTCCGCCGGCCGGAGCAGCATCCGGCTGGCCAGGATCTCCATAGCGTCGTGTCTATCACGCGCACCGCCCGCGCAGGGTCACTACGCCCGGACGGGCCATGACGGGCAGCGCGATCAGGCTTGCTGGTTGGGCTGGATGCTCTGCCGCTGCATGAGGGTGTTGACCCAGCGCGGCCCGAAGGTGTCCAGCGCCTTGGCTACGATCGCCATCCGGGGCGCGATGCGCACCGGCCGGGTGCGCGCCGCGCTGACCATCCACTCGGCGGCCTCCCGAGACGTCAGGGCGGGCATGCCGTCGTAGGCCTTCGTCGGCGCGATCATCGGCGTGGCCACCAACGGGTAATACAGCGTTGTCGAATGCACTCCGCGGCGACCCCACTCCGTTTCCACGACCCGGCTCACCATCGACAGCGCGGCCTTGGACGCGTTGTACACCGCGAACAGCGGCGACGCCTCCGAGAGCACGCCCCACGTCGAGACGTTGATGATGTGGCCGTCGCCGCGCTCGAGCATCCCCGGCGCGAACCCCCGGATCAGCCGGAGCGGCGCGTAGTAGTTGAGCACCATGGTCCGCTCGACGTCGTGCCAGCGTTCCAGCGATTCGGCCAGCGGCCGGCGGATCGACCGGCCGGCGTTGTTGATCAGGATGTCGACGCCGCCGAGCCGCTTGTCGACGTCGGTCACCAGCGCGTCGACGGCGTCCATGTCCGAGATGTCGCACGGGATCGCGATGGCGGCCCCGCCGGCCTTGGTGATCCGGTCCGCCAGGTCATCGAGCAGGTCCTGGCGGCGGGCGACGACCACCACCGTCGCGCCCTCGCGGGCCAGCCGCTCGGCCCCGGCCTCGCCGATGCCCGACGACGCCCCGGTCACCAGGATCCGCTTGCCGTCGAGGTCGACCGGCTTGATCGCGGGCCGGTTGACCAGAATCTGCGGCGACGCGGGCGGTCGCATGGTGGCCAGCACCAGCTGGTCTCGGAACCTGCCGAGGGGACTCTTGCTCACCGTGGGGAGTTTAGGCGGGGGCGCGATGCGGCCTCAGAAATACCGGGGGAACCGGCTCCAGTCCGGCGGCCTCTTCTCCAGGAAGGCGTCGCGGCCCTCGACGGCCTCGTCGGTCATGTACGCCAGCCGGGTGGCCTCGCCGGCGAAGAGCTGCTGGCCCACCAGCCCGTCGTCGAGCAGGTTGAACGCGAACTTCAGCATGCGTTGCGCCTGAGGGGATTTCGCGTTGATCTCGGCCGCCCACTGCACGCCGGTCCGTTCCAGGTCGGCATGGTCGGTGACCTCGTTGACCGCGCCCATGTGGTGCATCTGCTCGGCGGTGTATTCCCGGCCCAAAAAGAAGATCTCGCGGGCGAACTTCTGGCCCACCTGCCGCGCCAGGTACGCGCTGCCGTAACCGCCGTCGAAGCTGCCGACGTCGGCGTCGGTCTGTTTGAAGCGGGCGTGCTCGCGGCTGGCCAGCGTGAGATCACACACCACGTGCAGGCTGTGGCCACCGCCGGCGGCCCAGCCGTTCACCAGGCAGATCACCACCTTGGGCATGAACCGGATCAGCCGCTGCACCTCGAGGATGTGCAGCCGCCCGGCGCGCGCGGCGTCGACGGTGTCCGCGGTGTCGCCGCTCGCGTATTGATAGCCGGACCGGCCGCGGATGCGCTGATCGCCGCCGGAGCAAAACGCCCACCCGCCGTCCTTGGGCGACGGGCCGTTGCCGGTCAGCAGCACCACGCCCACGTCGGGCGACATCCGGGCGTGATCCAGCGCCCGGTACAGCTCGTCGACGGTGTGCGGCCGGAACGCATTGCGCACCTCGGGACGATCGAACGCCACCCGCACGGTGGCGTCGGAGACGTGGCGGTGGTAGGTGATGTCGGTCAGGTCGCCGAATCCGTCGACGGGTCGCCAGGCCTGCTCATCAAAAGGGTTGGCACTCAAGGCTGTTGAACTCCGTCCTTGCTGATGGTGAGGTCGCCGCAGCTGATCGTCTGCGCCGAGACCACCGCGGGGTCCTGGGCGGAAGTGGCCGTCACGGTGTCGGACGCTCCGATGGTGGCCAGCGTGCCGTTGAGGTCGATCTCGGTGCGGCGCACGGTCCACTGGCCGTCGTCGTTCGAGGCCCGCAACCCGACCAGGTGCCGCCCCGGCGATGGCAGCCCCAGGTTGCTGCAACCGATTCCGGTGCCGTTGCCGCGCAGGTCCTGCAGGTCGAACAGGAACGGCGCGCCCTGGTTGTCGGCGACGGTCTGCAGCCGGCAGTCGGCGAAGACGTACAGGTGGGCGCCGCGTCCGTCGCTGACGATCACTTGGTGCTGCCCGTCCTGTTGGGCATCGATTGCCAAGGCGCTCAAGGGGATTGGACTAGCCGATGCGACCTCCACGCTGGAGTTGGCGCCGCTTGCCGTCGTGATCCCGACGATCCGCACGGTGCGGCCCGAGCCGTCGCGAAACTGCCCGAGCCACAACGTGTCCGGCTGACCGTCCCAGTCGAGGTCACCGACCTTGCGCTGGGCCGAACCAACCGGCGGCGCGGTGCCGCCGGGCGCGCAACCCGTCGTGGCGAACGACCGCGCCGGGGGCACGCCGAAAACCGCCACGAGCACCGAGAGCGCCAGCAGCAGACGTCGCATCCGCCTACACCGGATCCAGTCGGAACACCGCGCAGCGGCCGGCCAGGGCTTCGAACTCCTCGGGCCTGCCTTCGGTGACCAGTCCCGCCCGCTTCATGAAGCCGACGCCGGTGGGCACCTCGGCCGGGAAGGCCCGCAGGATCGGCCGCGCGTCGTCCGGCGACAGCTCCACCAGCCGCACGTGCCGGACCTGCCGGCCGCGGGCCACGGTCGCCCGGCCGGCCGCGCGCGCGTTGGCCACCCAGTCGGCACCGGGAAACCCGGCGACGACGAACTGTTTCCCGTCGACCGTCATCGGCGTCACCGGCGTCGACCGGTCGCGCCCGGACTTGCGCCCCTTCACCGTCAGCACGACCGGGCTCTCGCCGCCGAAACTCAGTCCCAGCCGCGACATCCGGATGAAGAGCTTGTTGGCCGGCTTCAGCCACCGCGGCGGCCGGACCGGTTTGTCACTGCCCACGGCAGCGACGTTACCTCTGGAAGGGTTCGGCCCCGTGCGGCTGGGGCGCCGTCGCGCCGACGCCGTCCAGCCGTGCCAGCGCGTCGGCGCCCAGGGTGAGGCCCGCCGTCGCGAGGTTCTCCTCGAGGTGTGCGACGGATCGCGTGCCCGGAATCAGCAGCGTGTTGGGTGCGTGGGCCAGCAGCCACGCCAGGCCGACCTGGGCGCCCGACACGCCGAGCTCGCCCGCGATGCCGGCCACCACCGGGTGGTCGGCGACGTTGGGGAACCCCGCGAACGCCGACCCGAGCGGGAAGTACGGCACCCAGGCGATGCCCTCGGCCGCACAGAAATCCAGCGTCTCCTCCTGGGAGCGGTCGAGCACGCTGTAGGGGTTCTGCACGCACGCGATGCCCGCGGGCGCGGCGCGGCGCACCACTTCGAGCGGCACGGCGCTGACGCCGATCGCGCCGATCTTGCCCTCGTCGCGCAGCGCGACCATCTCGGCGAGTTGGTCGTCGAGGTCGACGATCTGGTCGCCCTCGGCGGCCACGCCGGGCCCGAGGTCCATGCGGCGCAGATTGACCACCGGAACGCGGTCGAGGCCGAGCTGGCGCAGGTCGTCTTCGACCGCGGCGCGCAGCTCGGCGGGCTTCTGGGCGGCGGCCAGGGGCACCGGCTGCGCGCCCGTGTAGCGGGCGCCGACCTTGCTGACGATGACGAGGTCGTCCGGGTAGGGGGCCAGCGCCGCGCGGATCCGGCGGTTCACCTCGCCCGGGCCGTAGAACGACGCGGTGTCGATGTGGTTGACGCCGAGTTCGACCCCGCGGCGCAGCACGCTGGCCGCCTCCTCGGGTGTGGCCTCGAACAGTTGCATCGCGCCGTAGCCGATGCGGGCGACGCTGAGCGTCCCGATGCTGCCGATACCGCCTGGGGCCGCTTGATCCGTCATGGTGCTCCCTCGTGCCACACTGGTAGGAATGCGGAGGGCCCTCCGCTTGCACCGAGCCTAGCAGAACCGGAGGATCCTCCACTTTGGTCCAGCCGAGCCGTTCCGACGCGCGCCGCAACCGCGACAAGCTGATCGAGGCGGCAACCGCGGCGTTCGCCGGCGCGCAGGGGCGACCGGTGTCGCTGGAGTCGATCGCCCGCGACGCCGGCGTCGGGATCGGCACGCTGTATCGCCATTTCCCGAGCCGGGAGGCCCTCGTCGAGGCGATCTACCGCGCCGAGCTCGCCGAGGTGGCCGCGGCGGCCGAACGCCTGCTCGAGCGGCATCCGCCCGAGCAGGCGCTGCGCCGCTGGATGGACCGCTACGCCGGCTTCGTGGCCGCCAAGCGGGGGATGGCCGAGTCGCTGCACGCGATCTTCGACTCCGGCGCCATGCAGCCCAGCCGGACCCGCGACAGCATCGTCGGCGCCGTCGAGCTGCTGCTGCGCGCCGGCGCCGACGACGGCAGCCTGCGCGCCGACGTGCAGGCCGACGACGTGGTGTCCAGCCTGATCGGCATCTTCCTGGCCAGCGGCTCGCCGGAGCAGACGGGCCGCATGCTCGACCTGCTGGCCGCCGGTGTGTCGGCCCACTGAAGCGCCGAGTGTGCGGCCAGCCGCACGGTCGGCCGCGAGTGTGCGGCCAGCCGCACGCTCGGCAGCGCGAACCTAGCCGACCGCGCGGTCGGCGCCCTCCCAGAACCGCGCCCGCACGGCCTTCTTGTCGGGCTTGCCCAGCGCGGTCACCGGCACCGACTCGACGACGATCACCTGCTTGGGCGACTGCACCGAACCCTTGCGCTCCTTGACCGCGGCCTGGATCTCGACGGTCACCCGCGCCACCGTCTCCTCGTCGGAGGGGTGGTCGGGCCGCAGCACGATCACCGCGGTGACGGCCTCGCCCCACTTCTCGTCCGGCGTGCCGATGACGCACACCTGCGCGACGGCCGGGTGCTCGGCGACGACGTCCTCGACCTCGCGCGGGAACACGTTGAACCCGCCGGTGACGATCATGTCCTTGACCCGGTCGACGATGAACCAGAAGCCGTCGGGGTCCTCGCGGGCCATGTCACCGGTGTGCAGCCACCCGTCCTTGAACGTCTTGGCCGTCTCCTCCGGCAGGTTCCAGTAGCCGCCGCTCAGCAGCGGGCCGGACACGCAGATCTCGCCGACCTCGCCCTGGGGCACGGGGTTGCCGTCGGCGTCCAGCAGCGCGGTGCGGGCGAACAGGGTGGGCCGCCCGCAGGAGGTGAGCCGCTTCTCGTCGTGGTCCTTCTTGGCCAGATACGAGATCACCATCGGGGCCTCGGACTGGCCGTAGTACTGGGCGAAGATCGGCCCGAAGCGGCGGATGGCCTCGGCCAGCCGCACCGGGTTCATCGCCGAGGCGCCGTAATAGACGGTCTCGAGCGAGGACAGGTCGCGGGTGTGCGAATCGGGGTGGTCCATCAGCGCGTAGATCATCGACGGCACGAGCATGGTGGCGGTGATCTTCTGCTCCTCGATCACCCGCAGCACCTCGGCCGGGTCGAACTTGGTCAGCACGATCAGCTCGCCGCCCTTGATGATGGTCGGCACGAAGAACGCCGCCCCGGCGTGCGACAGCGGCGTGCACATCAAGAAGCGCGGGTTCTCGGGCCACTCCCACTCGGCGAGCTGGATCGTGGTCATCGTGGTGATCGACTGCGCGGTGCCCAGCACGCCCTTGGGCTTGCCGGTGGTGCCGCCGGTGTAGGCCATCCCGCCGATGTGGTCGGGCGGAAGGTCGGCCGCCACCAACGGCTTCGGCGCATACTTCGCGGCCTCGGCCACCAGGTCCACGGCGGATTCACTGAGCGCTTCGGGGACCGGCCCGATCGTCAGGATCTGCTTGAGGCCGGGCACCTTCTCCAGCAGCCCGAGCGCCCGCTCGACGAACATCGGGTTGGGATCGATGATCAGCGACGTCACGCCGGCGTCGCCCAGGACGTAGGCGTGGTCGTCCAGGGAGCCCAGCGGGTGCAGTGCCACGCGCCGGTAACCCTGCGTCTGGCCGGCGCCGATGATCATCAGCACCTCCGGCCGGTTCAGCGACAGCAGCCCGACGGTGGCGCCGGTGCCCGCCCCGAGCGCCTCGAACGCCTGGATGTACTGGCTGATGCGCTCGGCGAGCTGCCCGCCGGTCAGCGTGGTGTCGCCGAGATGCAGCACCGGCTTGTTCTTGTTGCGCTTGAGCGCACCGACGGTCAGGTGTCCGGAATGAATGGGATGGCGCAGGAGCTCGTCACTCATGTGGCCAGACTAGAACGTGTTGCAGTTCCAGTCAGCCACCCCCCGCCGAAGGCCGGCGAGCACTAGCATCCCTGCCTATGGTCGCCGCAGATCTCGTCGTCACCGGAACCATCCTGACGGTCGACGAGAAGCGGCCCGCCGCCGAGGCCCTCGCGATCACCGACGGACGCATCACCGCGGTCGGCACCCGCTCCGAGGTCGCCGAGCATATCGGCGCCGGCACCCAGATCGTCGACGCGGGCTCGATGGGTGGGGGCTGCGTGATGCCGGGATTCGTCGAGGCGCATGGACATCCGCTGATGGAGGCCATGGCGCTCTCGGACCGGATCGTCGACATCCGGCCCGTCACCATCGCCGACGCGGACGACGTCGTCGCGGCCGTGCGCGGCGAGGTCGCCAAGAGGGGCGAGGCCGGCGCCTACCTCAACGGCTGGGACCCGCTGCTCCAGGCCGGGCTGCCGCAGCCCAGCCTCGAATGGCTCGACGACGTCGCCCCCGACGGCCCGTTGGTGATCATCCACAACTCCGGGCACAAGGCCTATTTCAACTCGCACGCCGCCCGGCGCGCCGGGCTGACCCGCGACACCCCGGACCCCAAGGGCGCCCGGTTCGGCCGCGGCACGGACGGCGAACTCGACGGCAGCGCCGAGGAGACCGGGGCCGTCTTCCCGCTCTTGGCCGGCGCCGTCGAGCCCGGCAACTACCCGGAGCTGCTGCGCGCCGAGTGCGCCCGGCTCAACCGCGCGGGCCTGACCACCTGCTCGGAGATGGCGTTCGACCCGGCGTTCCGGCCGCTGGTCGAGAAGCTGAGCGGTGAGCTGACCGTCCGGCTGCGCACCTACGAGATCTCCAACCCGCAGATGCGCAGCGACGCCACCCCCGGCCAGGGCGACGACATGCTGCGCCAGGTCGGCATCAAGATCTGGGTGGACGGCTCGCCGTGGGTGGGCAACATCGCCCTGACCTTCCCCTACCTGGACACCGACGCCAGCCGCACCATCGGGGTGCCGCCCGGCTCCTGCGGGCACGCCAACTACACCAAGGAGCAGCTGACCGAGATCGTCGGCGCCTACTTCCCGCTGGGCTGGCCGATGGCGTGCCACGTGCAGGGCGACGCCGGGGTGGACACCATTCTCGACGTCTACGAGGAGGCGCTCGAGCGGCACCCGCGCCCCGACCACCGGCTGCGCCTCGAGCACGTCGGCGCCATCCGCCCCGACCAACTCCGGCGGGCCGCCGACCTCGGCGTCACCTGCAGCATCTTCGTCGACCAGATCCACTACTGGGGCGACATCATCGTCGACGGGCTGTTCGGGCCCGAGCGCGGATCCCGTTGGATGCCGGCGGGTTCCGCCGTGGCCACCGGCATGCGGATCTCGCTGCACAACGACCCGCCGGTCACGCCCGAGGAGCCGCTGCGCAACATCAGCGTGGCGGTCACCCGCACGGCACCCAGCGGCCGGGTGCTCGCGCCCGAGGAGCGGCTGACGGTCGAACAGGCGATCCGCGCGCAGACCATCGACGCCGCCTGGCAGCTGTTCTCCGACGACGTGATCGGCTCGCTGGAGGTCGGCAAGTACGCCGACATGGTGGTGCTGTCGGCCGATCCGCGCACCGTGCCGCCCGAGGACATCGCCGACCTCGAGGTGCGCGCGACGTATCTGGCGGGCCGCCGGGTCTACGGCGCGTGACGCCCTCGCTGGCTGACCTGCTGGATCGGCTGCACGTGGTGGCGCTGCCGATGCGGGTGCGCTTCCGCGGCGGGGGCGGGCGGTAGGCGGCCTCGATACCCGCGGCGAGCCAGTGCGCGGCCTCGGGCGGACCGTATTCGGGG
>NZ_LZJH01000094.1:0-1160 GCF_001666745.1 Mycobacterium sp. E2699
CCGAACAGGTTCGACATCACCAGCGACACCAGCTGGCCGCGATTGGCCGTGATCGACCCGGGGTCCACGATGGTCGCCAGCGCGGCCTCGTAGGCGACGGCCGCCGCCCGCGCCTGGGCCGCCGACTGCTCGGCTTGCGCGGCCGCCCCGCCCAGCCAGTCCACGTACCCGGCGGCCGCGTTGGTCATGGACGCCGCCGACGGGCCCTGCCAGGCCTGCCCGGCCAGGTCCGAGGTCACGGAGCTGAATGCGCTTGCCGCCGCGCTCAACTCACTGCGGATCCCGTCCCAGGCCGCCGCCGCCTCCAGCATCGGCCCCGGGCCCGGCCCATCAAGCAGGAGCACCGAGTTGACCTCGGGCGGAAACACCGAAAAGTTCATCACTGCTCCCCTCGATCGTCGTTGATCAGACCTTCAGCAGCCACTGGAGCAACGTACATTCTCCGGCCTGCCCCATACCCCGTTAGGCGGGAATCCAATCCCGGCCGCCGCACGATCGTTGCGGACCGGACCGCAGGGATCAAGCGCTCGCAGTCGCGGTTGCGTGCGAACCCGAGCAACGGCACACTTTGGCTCCCGGGGCTCGCTGCTGAGAAGGGACCGCGGTCATGAGCTTTTTGGTGCTCCCGCCGGAGATCAATTCGTCCCGGATGTTCTCCGGTGCCGGGTCAGCGCCAATGTTGGCGGCCGCTGCGGCGTGGGACGGGCTGGCCGATGAGTTGAGTGCGGCCGCGGGATCGTTTTCCTCGGTGACCTCGGCGTTGGCTGGTCACGCGTGGCAGGGTCCTGCATCCGCGGCGATGGCCGCCGCAGCCGTTCCGTATTCGGCGTGGTTGACCTCGGCGGCGTCCATGACCAACGCGGCCGCCGGGTACGTGGACTGGCTGGGCGGGGCGGCCGCGCAAGCCGAGCAGTCGGCGGCCCAGGCGCGGGCGGCGGCCGTCGCCTACGAGGCCGCGCTGGCGACCATCGTGGACCCCGGGTCGATCACGGCCAATCGCGGCCAGCTGGTGTCGCTGGTGATGTCGAACCTGTTCGGCCAGAACGCGCCGGCGATCGCGGCGGCCGAGGCCGAATACGAGCAGATGTGGGCCCAGGATGTCGCCGCGATGAGCGGCTACCACGCCAGCGCGTCGGCGACGGTCGCGCAGCTGGGCAACT
>NZ_LZJH01000095.1:0-788 GCF_001666745.1 Mycobacterium sp. E2699
ATCCTGCTGGCCGGCACCGCGATCGTCTCCTACTTTCTCGGCGACAGCATGCAGGCGATCATCATCGGCGTGATCCTGGCGGCCAGCATCGGCTTGGGGTTCGTCAACGAGTATCGGGCCGAGCGGGCCGCCGCCGACCTGCACGCGGCCGTGCACCACAACGCCGTGGTGCGCCGCGACTCGAAGTTCGTCACGATCGGCGTCACCGACCTGGTGCCCGGTGACGTGGTCCGCCTGTCGCTGGGCGAGGCCGTGCCCGCCGACGTCCGGCTGATCGACGTCACCGGCCTGGAATGCGACGAGAGCATCCTGACCGGCGAGTCGACGGGCTCGGAGAAATCGCCGCAGCCTGTGCCGGCCGGCGCCGAGCTGGCCGAATCGACCGACCTCGCTTTCATGGGCACCATCGTGAGCGCCGGGGAGGGCACCGGGGTGGTGTACGCCACCGGCAGGGATGCCGAATTCGGCCGCATCGCAGCGGGTTTGGACAAGCGCCAACCCGAGACCGATTTCCAGGTGGGGCTGCGCCGGTTCTCCTACCTGCTGCTGCAGGTCGCGATCGCGCTGATGGTGGTCATCCTGGTCAGCAACCTGCTGCTGCACAAGCCGATCATCGATTCGGTGCTGTTCTCGCTGGCGATCGCGGTCGGCATCACGCCGCAGCTGCTGCCCGCCGTGGTCAGCACCGGCCTGGCGACCGGCTCGCGGCAACTGGCCAAGGCCAAGGTCCTGGTCAAACGCCTGGTCTGCATCGAAGACTTCGGCGACATCGACATCCTGATCAGCTC
>NZ_LZJH01000096.1:0-46871 GCF_001666745.1 Mycobacterium sp. E2699
GCGCGTGGCGCCGCTGGTTGTTCTCGGCCTTGAATCCCGCCTTCCTCACCGCGAGCAGGCTCATCACCGTATCGATGTCCGCCGACAGCGGGCTGCCCTCGTGCAGCAGCACGAGCTCCGGTGCGTCGGTGAACAGCGCCCGAAAGTCGTCGAGCCGGTTCTCGTCGTAGGTGTAGGCGTAGGCGCCGAACAGGTTGATGACGGCCAGCCTGTCGGCGACGTCGAAGGCCGCGCTCCCGACATCCCCGAAGTCCATCGGCATCGACCTCCGTCCCGGGCGCTTACAGGCGACTCGCGGCGAAATCGGCCGCCTGATCCACCATCCCGGCGTCGACGTATTGCCGGTGCGCGGCCGGGAAGCCCGACCCCGAACAGACGGGATCGTTGGGGACGCACAGGTCGATCGTCTTGGGTGCATACAGCGGGCCGACCGTGACCGGGGGCTCGTTGATGATGCTCATGAACTGGCCCGACGGCTTGCCGAAAAGGGCGACCGCGGCGACGTGGTTGGCGACGTCGGGGGGCATCGGCTCGGGTGGCTGCGCCAGATTTGCGCCGTCGGGCACCCTGTTCGCGGTGACGAAACCCATCACGGCGGCGCCCTGGGAGTATCCGCCCAACACCATTTTGGTCCGAGGACAGCTCGCCGCCATGGACTCGACGTGGTGGCCGGCGTCGGTGATGCCGTCGATGGCGGTGGGGAAGTCCGTGGTGGCCGGGTAGTTGACCGGGTACACACCGAGCGATTTGCCGCCCACCCGCGAGCGCAGCGTGTCGACGAAGTGCTGGCCGACGCCGCCGACGCCGGGAGGCTCGCTGGTTCCCCGGGCGAATACCACCTCGACGTCGGGGCACGGCTCGGCCGATGCGGACGGAATGGGCGCGATCGCCGACACCCAAATAGGCGCCGCCGCAGCGCAAATGAGGTTGAGGAGGGCAGGCAGCTTCACGCCGAAAATTTTGGCACACGGCGATGGCGGACGCTCGGTGAGCGTCCGGCCCGACTCGACCCGCCCTTCGACCGGGCAAAATCCCAGCTCAGGCGATGACGGTGGCGTCGACGCCCGCTCCATCGCGCTACTTGTCGGTGCCCGGAGTCGAGGGCCGACCCGCGTTCCGCCCGTGCACCAACGAAGTGGCCGAACGCAACACCCCCCGAAACGCGTAGGCGGCCGCCACCACCGACAGCAGAATGAGCAGGATGAACATCGGTAGCCAATTGCCCCGGCTGTGGTCGACTTCCCACCAGACGATGGTGAACAACACCACGCAGAGCAAGAGCACCACATCTCGCCAATTGCCCCGGTAAGTCAGTGCGGCCTGCCGTAACGCGCGATTCCGGTCGGCGACGTCGACCAGGTCATCGATGCGGTCGTCGATCGTGCGCTGCAGCGCGGCGCGTCTGCCGGTGGCCTCCGGGGGGAGGCGATCCAGCAAATCCATGTCCTGCTTGATCAGCCCTCGGTAGTCCGGGCCCCTGAACTGCCCGGCCGCAACGGCCAGCATCAGGCCACCGAAAACCGGCGCACTGTTGAGTGCGACTTGTCCCAAACCCACCACGTCCGTCCTCCATGTGCTATCCGTCCTGTGGTCCGTTGAGAATCGCCGAACGGGCGGAACGGATCAACCGCCCGCGGTCGACGGGCGCAGCGGTCAGGACGCTTTCGGGGGGCGCCCCCGCGCCGGGATCGCGGGCGTGCCCTGCAACGAGTCCATCGCCCGCACCAATTGCGGGTAGGCGATCGCGGGGCCGATCCAGCGGGTGAGATAACGCCGGAGGTCGTCGCCGCCGCGGGGCGGCCGGCCGGGATCCGCGAGAAACGAGTGCAGCACCCGCAGGCAGAACTCGTTCAGCTCGTCCAGGCCGGCCTCATCGAAACCGTAACGCTCCCAATCGATGTCGTAGCGATGCAGCATCGAGCGTCCGAACGCCAGCGCGGTGTCCGAGATGATCGAGACGCCCTGGCCGCCGCGGTGGCGGCGATTCAGGACGAATTCGACCTGATTGTCCGACGCCAGTTGTTCGATCGCGAACGCCATGCCCTCGGTCATCGCGAGGACCGGGTCGGTCACACCGCCGAGATGGCTCGCCAACCGGTCCAGGAAGCCGTCGGCCGACCGCATCGCGGTTGCCACCAGCAGCGCCTGGGTGCCGGGGAAGTACCGATAGACGGTCTGCCGGGTCACACCGAGGGCCCGCGCGACATCGGCGATCCGCGTCGCCGGGCCACGTTCGTCGATGATCTGCTCGGCGGCGTCCAGGATGCGCTCGATCGCCTCCTCGTCGGAGGCCGGCGTGTTCCCCGCCCACCCGTGGCTGCGCATGCTTATCCCGTCATCCCCATCGCTGGATCATAACGTCCATCGGGCGCTCCACGGATTCGCTTGAGCCACAACCGGTTACGGGGCAGCCGCGCCCAGGATGAGGGTGACGGCCTCGTCCAGCTGGCCGGCGATCTCCCGGTAGCTGACGAACCGCGCCGTCATCAGCGCGCCGGCGAACGTCATCTGCAAAGCCGACTTCACGGCGCGAGGCCACCCCGGACCCAGCGCGGCCCCGATCCGCCTCGACACCTCGGCCCCGATCTCCTCGCGCAGCGGCCTGACCGCGGGATCGTCGGCCATCAGCGCGGCCCCGCAGGCCGTCATCAGCTCCGGCTCGTCGGCGACCATCAGCGCCATGTCGCGCAACGTCGCGCTGACCCGCGCCGGGGTCGCGTCGTTGACGTCGGTGTGCAGCGGCAGGTCGCGCAGAAAGCGGAGGTACACCGCGGCCACCAGCGCGCTCTTCGACGGAAAGTAGGTGTATGCGCTGGCCGGGGAAACCCCGGCGCGGTTGGCGACCGCCCGCATCGTCAGGTTCGCGTACGACGACTCGCGCAGTTCCTCCAGGCCGGCGTCGAGGACCTTGCGGATCGTCTGGGCGGGCCGACGGTCGGAGCGGCGGGGTGTGGTGGCAACCGCTTCCCTGGACACCGGTCCAGTGTAGAAACGGCGTGGGCGTGCTGGTCCACTGGTCGCGCCCCGCAGCGCCCGGCTACGCCGCGCTTGCGAGCGCTCTAAGGTGGCGCCTATGGCCGAGGCCGACCGGCGCCGCTGGGACGACAAGTACGCCGCTCAGGGTCCGCCGCCGGTGGGTGCGGTGGACCCGCCCGACCTCCTGGTGCGGCACGCGGCGGCGTTTCCGACGGCCGGTCCCGCCCTCGACCTGGCCTGCGGGCGGGGGTTCGGCGCGGTGTGGCTGGCCCGGCGCGGCCTGCAGGTGTGGGGGTACGACGTTTCTCCGGTCGCGATCGACCAGGCCCGCGAGGTGGCCCGGGGCGCCGGCGTCGGAGGCCGCTGCCACTTCGAGGTGTTCGACCTCGATGACGGTCTGCCGGCCGGGCCGCCGGTCGCCGTGATCCTCTGCCACAGGTTCCGGGACCCCCGCCTCGACCGGGCGATCGTCGAGCGCCTGGCGCCGGGCGGGCTGCTGGCGATCGCCACGCTCAGCGAAGTGGGCGCCGCGCCGGGGCCGTTCCGCGCCGCCGCGGGCGAACTGCCCGCCGCGTTCGCCGAGCTCGAGCAGGTGGCCACCGGCGAGGGCCACGGTCAGGCGTGGCTGCTGGCCCGCCGCTGAGGGGGGCGCCTTCGAGACTGCGTCCAGATCACCCTTTGCCCGCAAAATCGCGATCTGAGCGCAGGCTCGGCGCCCTCGTCGCGGGCTCGAGAAGCGGTAGTGTCACCGAGATGGAGCGGCGCGTGCTCGAGGCGATCATCTATGAACGCGAACCGCCGATTGCGCGGATCATCCTGAACCGGGTCGACAAGGCCAACACCAAGGACGCCGTCTTGGTCACCGAGGTCGACGATTGCCTGCACGAGGCCGACCGCGACCGCGAGATCAAGGTCGTCATCCTCAAGGCCAACGGCAAGGGCTTCTGCGGCGGGCACGTCGCGCGCTGGGGCCCGGACGAGAACCCGTACCCGGACTTCGGAAACACCTTCGAAGACCTGTACAAGGGGACCGCCGACCTGTTCCTGTGGCCCACCCTCTACCTGTGGGAATTCCCCAAGCCGACGATTTCGCAGATCCACGGCTACTGCATGGGCGGCGGCATCTATCTGGGTCTGTTGACCGACTTCTGTGTGGCATCCGACGACGCGTATTTCCAGATGCCCCTTGCCCAGAGCCTCGGGGAACCCGGCGGGCACACCATGATCGAACCCTGGTTGCTGATGAACTGGCACCGCACCATGGACTGGCTGCTGCTGGCGCCGACGTTGTCCGCCCAGGAGGCGCTGGACTGGGGTCTGCTGAACAGGGTTGTGCCGCGCGAAGATCTGGAAGACACCGTCGAGGACATGGCGCGCAGGATCGCCCAAATCCCGTTGACCACGCTGATGGCGGTGAAGAACAACGTCAAGCGCGCCTGGGAATTGATGGGCATGCGGGTGCACCTGCAGGTCAGCCACATCCTGACCAACATGGTGGGCGCCGCCACCGACGTCCAGGCGCGGCGGGCCGAGCTCATGCAGTCGGGAATGAAGCCGCGCGATTTCGTCGGCCGCGACGAAAGTTCCTAGCGCGAGGCCTGACGGCTCCTCTCCCCGGCGATTTTTCGCCCGGCGGCGTGCCGCGCGGCGACGTAGCCGAACACCATCGAGCTGGCGATGCTCGCGCCCGCGCCCGGATAGGTGCGACCCATCACCGTCGCCGTGGTGTTGCCGGTGGCGTACAGGCCGTCGATCACCAGGTCCTGCTCGTCCAGGACCTGCGCGTGCTCGTTGGTGACGACGCCCCCGCACGTCCCGACGTCCGCCGGAAGCACCCGGGTGGCGTAGTAGGGCGCCCGGTCGAGGGGGCCGATGGCGGCGTTCGGCCGGTAGCCGGGATCGCCGAGGCAGTCGTTGTAGGCCGACTGACCGCGCCCGAAGTCGGGGTCCAGACCCTTGGCGGCGAACCGGTTGAACCGCTGGATCGTCCGCGCCAATTCGTCCGCGGGAAGGGCGATCTGGGCGGCGAGCTCGGCGACGGTGTCGCCGCGTTTGACCGCGCCGCTCTCGATGAGCTCCGGTGGCAGGTTCTGGTTGCGCTTGAACGGGTTGGTGCTGGTGACGTATCTGCGCACATAGCCCTCGTCGAAGATCATCCAGCAGGGCACCGCCTTGTTGGCATACATCGCCTTGCCGACCTCGACGTAGGAGTTCGACTCGTTGCAGAATCGGCGGCCGGTCGAGTCGACGTAGATCGCGCCGGGACGCTGGCGGCCCGACCCTAGCGAGGCGGCCACCGCCCCGCCGTTGGCGATGAAAACCGAAGGCAGCCACCAGGCCTCGTCCAGCAGATCGGTCCTGGCGCCGAGCCGCATCGCGGCCTGGAGCACCTCGCCGGTGTCGCCGGCGTTGGCGATCGACCACTTCGCCTCGTTGGGCTGATCGCCGCTGTACTCCCGGCGCATCTCGGCGTTGTGGCCGAAGCCGCCCGCCGCCAGCAGCACGCCTCGCCGGGCCTCCACGTTCTGCGAGACGCCACCGCGGGAGACGCGGGCGCCGACGACCCGGCCGTCGTCGACGATGAGATCTTCCATCGCCGCGTCCGTCCACAGCGGCGGCTGCCCACTGGAATCACTGCTGAGTTCGATGAGCGCCTTGAGCATCTGGGCGATCAGCGACGCCCCGTTGGTGAGGATCTGCCGACGACGCACGCGCGCGGCCGCGGTGCGCAGGAACACCCGCGCCGCGACGGCGAACGCGCGCGGCGAGCGGTTGTAGTACTGAACCGATCGCAGTTCGTTGGTCAGGACCACGAAGCCGTAATTCTTGGCCAGCGGCGGCTGCACCTTGTCGCACCAGCTGCCCAGCTCCGCGGCGTCGAAGGGGATGCCCTCGATGGCCCGGCCGGCTTCGTTGCCGCCCTTGTGGTTCGGGTAGTAGTCGCTCCATCCGGCGCAACGGACCAGCCGGACGCCCTTGCGCACGAGGAAATTCACCATTTCGTAGCCCGCGGTCAGGAACATCTCGCGGCGCGCGGGCGAGGACGGCGCGCCGATGTCGCCGACCACGTCGGCCAGGTAGGCCAGGCCGTCCTCGTGCGAGTCCGCGATGCCCTCGGCCCGCATCAAGGGGTTGTTGGGCAGCCAGACGATGCCGCCCGACAGGCCCGTCGACCCACCGACCAGCGCCTGCTTCTCGATGATCAGCGGTTCGAGCCCGCAGTCGAGCGCGGCCAGCCCGGCCACCATGCCGCCGCCGCCGCTGCCCGCGATCAGCAGGTCGACCGAGCGGTCCCACCGGGGGGTCATCGCCCCTCCACCCCGAATCCCAGCTCGGCCACGGGCACGTCGATGGTGGTGTTGGTCTTCTGGATCGCCGGCACCAGCGCGCCGTACGGCAGGCCGGCCAGGAAGCCGTCGATGACGCGTTCGAAGTTCGAGATCAGCCCCTCGATCCGGTCCGACAGTCGCATGTATTCAAACCCCTTGGAGTGCAGGCCTTTTTGCTGCCTGGGCAGGTTGGAGAAGTCCTGGGCGGGGATGGGCGGCCAGCGCGGGTCGTCGGGCGCCATCGGCTCTGGCGGGGTGGGTTTGTCGGTGATCTGGTCCGGCGGGATGCGGGTGAGCGACCAGATCTCGAACAGCGTCTCCTCCGGGCCCAGCGGGCGGATCCGGTAGGACGAGGCGCTGCTGTACTGGGGCAGCAGAAAGTAATGCGGGAAACAGAAGTTGATCGCTTCGGTGATCCCCCGCCGCGCCAGCTCGTTGAGGTCGGGCATGTCGCAACCCCGGGCGCGATGCCAATGGACGATGGCGTCGTTGAGGGTGCGGCGCCAGACGGCCATCGCCTCGGCCGGATCGGACGGCAGCTCCATGTCCTGCAGGCCCTCGGCGATGCGGACGTCGTTCTCGTGGGTCATGCCGGCCATGCCCTCGCCCAGCGTGCGCATGAAGTAGAGGTTGGTCTGGGCCAGGCCCGATGGTTTCGACGTCGGGGGCATTGCCGACGGCAGCAGTTGCGGGTGGGTCTGGGGGACGTGGTAGCCCTCCATGAACGCCGCCGTAGCCAGCTTCCAGTTCACCGGCAGACGGCACGACTGCCACCACTCGACGCGCAGCGATTCGACCTTCCATGCGTCATAGATCGACGCGAACGGCTCGATGCAGTCGCGCAGTTCAGGCGCGCCGTCGTCGAGGTTGATCCACGCGCACCCGCCCCAGAGCTCGCACCTGACCGGGACGAGCTGCAGGTCGTCCGGGCGCAGGTTGTCCTCGGCGAACTCCTCGGGCCGCAGCACGAATGTGTTGCGGCCGTCGATGCCCCAGCACCAGCCGTGGAACGGGCAGACGAACGTGCGCCGATTCCCGTTGCCCTCCACCAGCTTTACCCCGCGGTGACGGCATGCGTTGTGGTAGGCGCGCACGGTGTGGGTGTCGATCCGCACGACGACGATCGATTCGTCGAGGATCTCGTACTCGACGAAGTCGCCGACCTTCGGGATCTCCTCGAGGCGGCAGGCCATCTGCCACACGCGTGGCCAGAGCAGCTCCGCCTCCAGTTCGTAGAACTCCGCGTCGTAGTACCGCTGCTTGGGGATCCGGTCGGGCGTCTGAACCGCCCACGGCACCGGCAGGGGCGTCCAATCGACACCGGTTCTCTCCGAACCCGTCTCTACAGCCATCGCACTGTCCCTCGTGTCAGCTCATACGATCCGTGAGGCCCGCCCCTGCCAGTAACGCTCACGAATGCGCCGTTTGTAAAGCTTGCCGTTGGGGTCGCGGGGCAATTCGGGCTCGAATTCGACTGTGCGCGGGCACTTGTAGCCGGCCAGGTGCGCCCGGCAGTACGCGATGAGCTCGGCCTCCAGCTCCGGGCCGGGCGCCACGCCGTCGGCCGGTTGCACCACGGCCTTGACCTCCTCGCCGAACTCGTCGTTGGGCACGCCGAACACGGCCGCGTCGACGAGCTTGGGGTGCATGACCAGCAGGTTCTCCGCCTCCTGCGGGTAGATGTTGACCCCGCCCGAGACGATCATGAACGTCGACCGGTCGGTGAGGTAGAGATATCCGTCCTCGTCGACGTAGCCCATGTCGCCCAGCGACCGCCAGCCGCGGTCGTTGGACACCGATGCCGTCTTGGCCGGGTCCTTGAAGTACTCGAAATCGGGACCGCCCTCGAAGAACAGCTCGCCGGACCGGCCCGCGGGGAGTTCGACCCCGTCGTCGGAGAGCACGTGAACCGGGTGCAGCGGCTTGCCGACCGAACCGGGATGGGCGAGCCATTCCTCGGGCCCGATCGTGGTGCCCGCGAATCCCTCTGTGCCGCCGTAATACTCGTGGATGATGGGACCGAACCACTGCATCATCCGGTGCTTGACGTCCACCGGGCACGGGGCGGCCGCATGCAGCACGCACCGCAGGCTGGAGACGTCGTACTTCCGCCGGAGGGCCTCGGGCAGCTTGAGCATTCGCACGAACATCGTCGGGACGAACTGGGCGTGCGTGACGCGATGCGTCTCGATCAGCCGCAGCACGGCCTCGGCATCGAACTTGCGCATCAGGATCGCGGCGGCGCCGACGCGATGCACCGCCATGGTGTAGTTCACCCCCGCCGCGTGATAGAGCGGCGCGGGGGACAGGTACACGCTGGACGCGTCCATCCCGTACTTGTGGATCAGCGCCATCTCCAGGACCGCCTGGGCCCACGACCCGTTGCCGTCGGCGGGCAGCGCCCGGCGGACGGCCTTGGGCCGCCCGGTGGTGCCCGACGAATAGAGCATCTCCGAGCCGTCCGACGGCGGCGGGGGTTCGCCCGCGATTGTCAGGGCGTCCCCATACGAACGCCAGCCGGGCAGCTCGCCCCCGACCGCGACGTGGACCGCGACGCCGGCGTTGGCCGTGAGGACGTGTGCGGCCAGGTCGGCCCCCCAAGCCTCCGAGCCGTCGACGAAGACCGCCTTCGCGTCGGAGTCGTCGATGACGTAGGCGACCTCGTCGGGCGTGAAGTGGGTGTTGACCGCGGTGTAAAACAGCCCGGAAAGCTGGCAGCCCCAGGTGATTTCGAAGAACTCCGGTCGGTTCGGCAGCACCAGCGCCACGCCATCGCCGCGCCGCAACCCGGCGTCGTGCAGCAGGGCGGCGACGCGCAGGCTCCGCTCGTGCAGCGCCTTGTACGAGATGGTGTCGCCGTCCCCGATCGCGAGAGCCACCGAGTCGGGGGCCGTCGCAGCGTGGTCGGCGATGTTCACGGGCGGACCGGCCTAACTGGTTGCGGCGCCGTCGGTCTGTGAAGCCGCCGCCGCCTGGCGCCGGGCCTGTTCGGAGGGCAGCACCTTGTCCTTGAAGACCGTCTGGATCAGCTCCTGCACGTCCTTGCTGATCGACGCGAGCGCGACCAGGTCGTTGGAACTCTGCCAGTGCACCCGCATGCCCATCAGCTCCCAGGCGCGCTTGAGATTGGCCTTGGTCGCCAGCAGCGTGGTCATCGGCGCCTGGGCGATGTGGCGGGCGATGGCGTCGGCGCGCGCCTCCAGCTGGTCGCGCGGAACCACCTCGTTGACCAGCCCGACCTCCAGCGCCTTCTTCGCGTCGATGACCTCGGCCAGGTACAGGTAGTACGCCGCCCGCCGCCAGTTCATGAAGACCCAGGGCTCGATCGAGCATTCGCCGGACGGCATGCCGAAGCCCTGCAGCGGCGGGTAGGAGAAGTAGGCGTCCTCGGCGGCGATGACGATGTCGGTCGTCAGCCCGTAGTGGGTGCCCCCGCCGACGCAGTAGCCGTGCACGGCCGCGATGGTCGGCTTGGAGAACTCCCAGAGGTTCAGGATCGGCTTGACGAACAGGTCGGTCTGCGGCTTCCACGGGGTGCCCATCACCTTCGCGCCCTCGACGAACGCCGGATAGTCGACCGCGTTGTTGCCGATGGCGTGCCCGGAGCAGAAGCCCTTGCCGTTGGCCTTGAGGATCAGCACCTTGATGTCGTAGTCGCGGTCCGCGTCGAGCAGCGCGGCGTCGACTTCCTCGGCCAGTTTCTGGTCCTGGGCGTTCGCCTTCTCGGGCCAGTTGAGGATGACGCGGGCGATCGGGCCTTCCTTTTCGTAGACGATCCTCTCGCGGGTCTCGTTGAGATCCATGCAGGCTCACCTTTCGCTATCTCGAATTATGCAGTGATGACGCCGATTTCGGCGCCGATGTCGTACGTCGTCCCCACCTGTCCGGTCCATTGCACGACGCCGGAAGCGCCGGCCTCGATTTCCTGTTCCACCTTCTCGGTGGCGATCACATAGATCGGTGTGCCCTCCTCGACGCGCTCACCCGCCTCCACGAGCAGGCCGGTGAGCTCGGCCTCCGAGACGGCCACCGACACACGGGGGATGCGGATGATGAAGTCAGCCATGCACTTTGGCCCTCCCCGCGCTCTCGAAAGTGCGCTGGGCGGCCGCAACGATGCGCGGCGGCGACGGGTACATCTGTGCCTCGAGCGCGGCCGCGGCCGGGTTGGGGACGAACCTGGCGCCCACCCGTTCGATCGGTGCTGCCAGCTCGCCGAACAGTTCGGCCTGCAGGATCGCGGCGATTTCCGCTCCCGGGCCTGCGAATTGGACCGCGTCGTGCGCGATCACGACTCTGGCTGTGCGGCGCGCCGATTCGACGATGGTCTCGACGTCGAGGGGCACCAGGGTGCGCAGATCCACGACCTCGGCGCTGACGCCCTGTTCGGCCAGCGTGTCCGCCGCCGCGAGCGCGTCGTGCACGGGGCGGCCGTACGCGATCAGCGTCACGTCGGTGCCGGGCCGCTTGATGTCGGCCCGTCCCAGGGGGATTGAGAATCCGGGTTCGGCGGGGACGGGCCCTTTCTTGCCCTGCAGCCGGATCGTCTCGATGAACAGGCAGGGGTCCGGATCGAAGATCGCCGCCGTCAGAAGGCCTTTGCCGTCGCGCGGGGTGGACGGCACGATGACCTTCATCCCCGGGATGTGCATGAACCAGGCCTCCAGGCTCTGCGAGTGCGTGGCCCCGGTGGCCAGCCCGGCGTAGACCTGGGTGCGGATCGTGATCGGTGCGGTCGTGCGGCCCGCGGTCATGAACCGCAGCTTGGCGGCGTTGTTGATCAGCTGGTCGGCGGCGATGCCGATGAAATCCATGATCATGATCTCGGCCACGGGCAGCATCCCGTCGATCGCCGCACCGATCGCGGCGCCGACGATCGCGGCCTCCGAGATCGGGGTGTCCAAGACCCGGTCGTGGCCGTACTTGGTGGACAACCCCGCCGTGGGCCCCGAGGCGCCGGGATCGGCGATGTCCTCACCGAGCAGGAACACCCGCTCGTCGGCCGCCAGCGCCTCATCGAGCGCGAGGTTCAGCGCCTCGCGCATCGTCATCTCTTTGTCTTGCGTCATGCCGGAAACCCGATCGGGGTTGCGTACACGTCGCGGTCGAGTTCCTCGGTCGACGGGGTCTCCGCGGCCATGACCGCCGCCAGGGCGTCCTCCACCCTGGCGAGCGCGTGGGCGTCGATGCGGTCGAGTTCGTCGGGGCCGCAGATTCCGGCCTGCCCGAGATGGTCGCGAAACCGGGGCACCGGGTCGGCCGCCATGGCCGCGGCCAGTTGCTCCTTGGGGATGTAGGGCATCCGGTCTCCGAAGTAGTGGCCGCGGAAGCGGAACGTCACGCACTCGATGAACGTGGGGCCCCGGCCGGTGCGGGCGCGGCGCAGGGCGTCGTCGAGCGCGGATTTCACCGCCAGCGGGTCGTTGCCGTCGACGCGGACGCCCGGCATGCCGTAGCCGGCCGCCCGCCCCGCCACGTGCTCGAGCTTCATCGTGTCCGACGTCGGCGTCATCTCGGCGAACAGGTTGTTCTGGCAGACAAAGACCAGCGGCAGGTCCCACAGCGCGGCCATGTTGGCCGCCTCGTGGAACGAGCCGGTGTTCGTCGCGCCGTCGCCGAAGCTGACCACCGTGACGCGGTCGAGGCCCTTGCGCTTGGCGGCCATCGCCAGCCCGACGGCCACCGGCGGTCCGGCCCCGACGATCCCGGTCGAGAGCATGACGCCCTTGTCGGGCTTGGCGATGTGCATGGTGCCGCCCTTGCCCCGGCTCGCGCCGACGGTGCGCCCCATCATCTCGCCGTAGATCTCCTCGAGCGGGACGCCCTTGCCGATCAGGTCGTGCAGCCCACGGTAGGTCGTGACCAGTTGGTCGTCGGGCCGCAGCGCCACCCCCATCGCGGCGGCGATCGCCTCCTGCCCACGCGACGGCCAATACACGCACATGAATTCGCCGGTGCCGATGCCCTTGGACAGCCGGTCGTCGGCGGCCTTCATCAGGATCATCAATTCGTAGAGGCGACGTTCGACGTGCGTTGCGGCCTGACCGTCGCTCACCTACACCCTCCAGTCATTGTGCACCCCAACACGATTGGCGACGGCGTCGTCAGCCGCCCGACCACGGCTTGACCTTGAGGAAGCCGCCCCCGTCGACGCGCAGCTGCTGGCCGGTGATGTAGCGCGCCGCGTCGGACGCCAGGAACAGCACCGCCTCGCTGATGTCCTCGGGCTCGACGTACGGGATGGGCATCGCCTGGACCACCGGGAAGACCGGTTCGGCGTCCTCGCGCGTCGGCTCCTTCAGGTCGGGGCGGAACGCGCGGTACATCGGTGCGCTGTGCAGCATGTCGGTGTTGACATTGGTCGGATGCACCGCGTTCATCCGGATGGAGAACTTGGCCAGCGCCAGCGCGAAGTCGTTGACGTAGTGCGCGGCAGCGAGTTTCGCGAACGCGTAGCCGGCTCCGCCAGGGCCGCCATCGATTCCCGTGGTGTTCATCGACGACATGAACGCCGCGTTCGACCCGATCACGATGATCGACGCGCCGGCGCGCAGGTGCTTCAGGCTGGTGTGCACCAGGTTCAGCACGCCGACCAGGTCGACATCGACCGCATCGGCGAACGCCTGCGGCGGCAGGCCCGCGGTGAGCGGGCAGATGCCGGCGTTGGCCACCACGATGTCGAGGTGGCCGAACTCGGCCACGCCCTGATCGATCGCGGCGGCCAGGGCCGCCCGGTCGCGGACGTCGGCGATCGCCGTGAACGCGCGCTGCCCCTCCTTCTCCACCAGTCGCGCCGTCTCGTCGAGATCCTCGGGACGCGCCAGCGGGTACTCGTTCGTCTCGATGTCCGCACACAGGTCCACCGCGATGATGTCGGCGCCCTCCGCGGCCAGCAGCCGCGCATGGGAACGGCCCTGGCCGCGCGCCGCCCCGCTGATCACGGCCACCTTGCCCGTCACCCTGCCCATATCCGTCCTTTGCCCCTACACCGGCGACCCGCGTTGGGGGCCAACGCTATTCGGCGCCGCAGAGCCGGGAATGTGCGTACTCACCGCATCGCGGAGGGGGAGCGATCCAATGGTCGGCTCCATCACGTGTCTTCCACGGAAACTGCGCGTGGCCGCAGCCGGGCTCTCGATATCCCTTAGAGTAGCTAGAATACTTAAAATAGCAAGAAAGACGACCTAGGGGGTTGCCTTGTCGGGCGTGCTGAGCGGTGTCCGGGTGGTCGAGTTGGCGTCGTGGACCTACGTGCCATCGGCCGGCGCCGCCCTCTCCGACTGGGGCGCCGACGTGATCAAGGTGGAGGGCGTCGCCGCGGGGGACCCCGGGCGCGCGCTGGTCGTCGGCGGCTTCACCCGCGAAGCCGCCCGCCCCGACGCCGACTTCATCCTCGAGCTGGGCAACCGGGGCAAGCGCAGCATCGCCATCGACATCAAGTCGGAGATGGGGCGCGAGCTGTTCGGTCGCCTGCTGGCCAGTGCGGATGTGTTCCTGACCAATTGGCTGCCCGGCGCACTGGAGCGGGCACGGCTGACCGTCGACGACGTCCGCGGGTTCAACCCGAAGATCATCATCGCCCGCGGCACCGGGCTGGGGGTCCGGGGACCCGACCGGGATCGCGGCGGATTCGACGCCGCCACCTATCTGGCGCGCGGTGGGGTGGCCTACACGCTCACGCCGTTCGGCACCGACACGCCCGCCGTCCAGGGGCCGGCGTTCGGTGACCTGCAGGGCGGCGCAACGCTGGCGGGGGGCGTGTGCGCGGCGTTGTTTCACCGGGAACGGACCGGCGAACCGACGATCGTGGACTCGTCGTTGCTGGCACAGGCGATGTGGGCGATCGCTCCGTCGATCTCGGCGGCCGACTTCTTCGATATCGACGGCATTCCCGGTGCGCCGCCCGGGCTGGCCATCAACCCCTTGGTCAATCGGTACAAGACCAAGGACGGCCGGTGGATTCAGCTGGTGTTCTTACAGCCCGACAAGTTCTGGGCCGGCTTCTGCGAGCGCATGGGGTTTCCGGAGTTGGCCACCGACGAGCGGTTTGTGCCCTCGAGCAACCTGATCGCCAACGCCGCCGCGGCGACCGAGCTGGTGGCGAATGCCTTTGCCCGGCATGACCTTACGCACTGGCAGGAGGTCCTCGCGGACGAACCCGGCGTGTGGGGTGCCCTCGCGACGCCGCGCGAGACCCTCAACGACCCGCAGGTCGAACCGAACGGGTACGTGGTGACCAACGTCGACGACCATGGCGAGAAGTACCGCATCGTCGCGGCGCCCGTTCAGTTCGACGAAACCCCGCCGGCGCCCGCCCGCGCCCCGGAGCACGGGCAGCACACCGAGGAAATTCTGCTGGAGCTCGGCGTCGACTGGGACGACATCGCCAAAGCGAAGGATCGCCGGGCGATCCTGTGAGCGGCGCCCGGATCAGCCGGCCACCGCGGCCCTGCGGGCGGCGATCTTGGCGCGTACCGCGTTCATGTCGAGCGATTTCACCTGGCTGATCAGGTCTTCCAGCACGGCGGGAGGCATCGCACCCGGTTGGCTGTAGACCAGGACGCCGTCACGGAACGCCATGATGGTCGGGACTGACCGGATGCCCAGCGCGGCGGCCAGCTCCGGGTCGGCCTGGGTGTCGACCTTGGCGTGCACGACGTCCGGGTGAGCCTGCGCCGAACGGTCGTAAACCGGCGCGAAGGCCTGACAGGGGCGGCAGTACGCGGCCCAAAAATCAACCAGGACAAGCGAGTTGTCGATGATGGTCGATTCGAACGTCTCGTGGGTGAGGGCGGTGGTTGCCATGGTGGTTCCTTCCGGTTCGACTGCTTACCTGTGACAACTTATACCCTATGGGGTATATTCCACAGTAGCTCAGTTGATACCCCGGCGGGTACCGTGTGCGGTAACGACAAATGAGACGGAGGATCCAGTGATTGGTGATCAGGACAGCGTCGGCGCGGTGCTCAACCGGCTGCGGCGGGCACAGGGCCAGCTTGCCGGGGTGATCTCGATGATCGAGCAGGGCCGCGACTGCAAGGACGTCGTCACCCAGCTCGCGGCGGTTTCGCGCGCTCTCGACCGTGCCGGATTCAAGATCGTCGCGACCGGATTGAAGGAATGTGTCACGGGTACCACGGCGGACGGCGCAACGCCGCTGAGCGAGGCCGAGCTGGAGAAGCTGTTCCTGGCGCTCGCCTGAGCGGGCGGCGACGGCAACAAACGGAAGGAAGCCATGATGAATCTCGCCATTGCGACACCGCTGCAGACCACCTTCGAGGACGCGGTCGCCAAGACCCGCGAGGCGCTCGCGGAGCAGGGCTTCGGCGTGCTCACCGAGATCGACGTGAAGGCCACGCTGAAGGCCAAACTAGGCCATGACATGGAGGACTACCTCATCCTCGGCGCGTGCAACCCGCCGCTGGCGCACCGGGCCCTGGACGCGCGGCGCCAGATCGGCCTGCTGCTGCCGTGCAATGTCGTCGTCCGGGCCGACCCCGACCACGCCGGCACGGTGCTCGTCGAGGCCATGAATCCGGGGCTGCTGGTCGAGGTCACCGGCGAGCCGGAACTGCGTCCGGTCGCCGAGGAGGTCACCGACAGGCTCAAGGCGGCCATCGACTCCCTCCAGCCCGCGGTTCACCACTGAGCGGGGCCGGGCGATGTCGGATCACCAGCATCACCACGAAATACTGCAGGACCTGCTGCCGCAGCACCGCGCGCTTCGCAAACAGATCCCCGAGGTCTATCAGGGGTTCGCGGCACTGAGCGGCGCCGCCCTGACCGATGGGGCGCTGAGCCGCAAGGTCAAGGAGCTCATGGCGCTGGCGATCGGGGTCGTCGAGGGTTGCGATGGCTGCATCGCCTCGCACGCGCAGGGCGCCGCGCGCGCCGGCGCCACCCGGGAGGAAGCCGCCGAGGCCATCGGCGTCACCTTCCTCATGCACGGCGGTCCGGCCACCATTTACGGCGCGCGCGCCTACACGGCTTTCTGCGAATTCGCCGACGCCGAGGCCGCCAAGTCGTCATAGCCGCGGCGCCGCTGCCGAAGGACCCGATGTACGGGGACCAAAGTCATTGGCTGCCAAGGATGTGCTGACCTTTGCCGTCCCGCGTCGTAGGTTTGTCCCCGGAGCATGTGATGACCGGATTCCTGCGCAACAGCGACGCCTTCACCTGGGCGATGGAGAGTGATCCACGGCTGCGATCAACCGTCGTCAGCGTCGTGCTGCTGGATCGTTCGCCGGACTGGGACGAGGTGCGCGAGCGGTTCGACCTGATCAGCCGCAAACTCCCCATGTTTCGGCAACGGGTGGTGCCGTCGAGGCCGCCGGCGCCGCCGCACTGGGAATACGCCCCGGACTTCGATCTCGACTACCACATCCGGCGCTTCGCCGCCCCGGGGACCGGCACGCTAGACGACGTGCTCGAGATGGCCCGGTTGGCCGAGATGCAGGACTTCGACCGGGCGCGGCCGCTCTGGGAGACGACCCTGATCGACGGCCTGGGCGACGGTGGCGCGGCGATGATCTGCAAGTTCCATCACGCCCTCACCGACGGCATCGGCGGCGTGCAGATCGCGATGCACCTGTTCAACCTTTCCGAGGAGCAATGTCGGCGCGAACCCTTGCCGCCCGAGCCGGACCCGTCCCGGCCGTCGTGGCTCGCCGGCTACCGGGACAGCTGGCGCTATGACGCCGGGATGCTGGCGAGCGCCCTCGCGGGAGCGGCCAAGGCGACCCCGCGACTCCTCTACGGCGGCGTTCGCCGGCCCGTCGCGACGGCCCGGTCGGCGGCGGCCACGGCCGCGTCGGTTTATCGGACGGTCCGGCCGATAGGCCGCACCGGTTCGCCCCTGCTCACCGACCGCGGCCTGATCCGCCGATTGATGGTGCATCAGGTGCCGATGCAGCAACTGCGCGAGGCGGCACACCGCTCCGGCGGCGCGCTGAACGACGCGTTCGTCGCCGGGGTGGCCGGCGGGTTGCGCCGCTACCACGAAAAGCACGACGTCGCGATCGGCGACCTGCACCTCACGATGCCGATCAGCTTGCGGACGGAGGCGGACGGCATGGGCGGGAACCGGATCACGCTGATGCGGTTCGACGTTCCCGCGGGTGAGGTCGAGCCGACGGCACGAATCCGGGCGATCCACGAGCGCGCCGGCGCCGTACGCACCGAACGATCCCTGCCCTACACGCAGTTGATTGCCGGCGCCCTCAACCTGATGCCGCGCTGGTACATCGGTTCTGTGCTGCGGCACGTCGATTTCCTCGCCAGCGATGTGCCCGGGGTGCCCGTGCCGGTCTTTCTGGGCGGCGCGCCGGTGCGCGCGCAGTACGCGTTCGGCCCGACGATCGGCGCGGCGGTCAACGTCACGCTGCTCACCTACGTCGATACGTGCGCCCTGGGCATCGACATCGATACCGCCGCCATTCCGGACCACGACATCTTTCATCAGGCTCTGGTCGCCGGATTCGACGAAGTGTTGGCGCTCGCAGCCTGATTCACGCGCGATCCCGAAACGGTCACAAGGGCGTATCGATACCTGCGCCGGTCTGGCACAACTTGTTCAATCGGCAAATCATTGCACAGGGCGCCTTTTGAGAATCACTGGCGCGACGATGCGTACCGCACGGATTCTCTTCCGCTGCAGCGTGGCGGATTGCGTTCGGTCGCAACAGGAGGTATCGACATTATGATGGCGAACTGGGTTCCCGCCCAGACTTCGTACGGCCCGAATTCCGGCCGCATCCTTGACACCGCGCGAGGCATCCTGATCGGCCTTCGCCGCTGCCCCTCGCATGTGGCCTTCGACGAATTGCACAGTGCCGCAGTGCGTCACAAGGTTCCGGTGTTCGCCATGGCGTGGGCGCTGGTTCACCTGGCGGGCGAAGGGGAGAAGACGCCCAGCTTCGTCGACGCGCAGTCGGCGGCGCGTCGCGAATGGGGTTCGCTGTTCGCCGGGTCGAAAGCGGCGGCCCGCTGACGGGAGGTTAGGAGCTTGGCGCGGCCGGGGTCCTGGGGGGTACCGCGGCCGTCGCCAGCATGCACTCGGCGGCACACCCGAAACGGGTTGCCGGCGTGCCTAGTTGGCGTCTTCCCCCGACGGCCGGCTCAACGCGCCCCAGACCGGCGACCCGGCCGCGGCGCGCAACGCGTCGACGATGCGCCCCTCCTTCTCGCGAAAGCGTTCGGTGGGAGCGGGAACCGAGATCGCCACCACGTTCTCGCCCATGGCTCGTCGTGCGATCGCGGCGGCCGAAATCCCGTGCGTGTGTTCGTCGCGGTCGAAAGCGATGCCGGTGCGCCGGATCTCGGCGATCTCGGCGCGCAGCGACCCGGCGACGTCGGGGGAGAATTTGGCCAATGCGGCCTCCGCGTCGGCGTCATCGAGCGCCGCCAGGGCCGCCTTGCCGTTGGCGGTCGAATCGAGCGGGAACCGGACGCCGACGGCCGAGACCGCCCGAAGGCGGTGTGACGATTCGATCTGGTCGACGAACCACATGCGCCCGCCCCGCAGTATCGACAGGTCCGCGGTCTCGCCGTCGGTTGCCTCCGCCACCCGCTCGATCGTCGCGCGGAACAGGGTGGCGATCTGCGCCCCGTCGGCCCCGCCAAACCCGAGCAGGCGCTCGCCGAGCGCAAAGCGGCCCTGCGCGTCGACGTTGGCCATCCCGACCTCCACCAGGCCCAGCAGCAGGCGGCGAGCCGTCGACTTGGCCAGCCCGAGCCGCTCCCCGAGGTCGACCAGGCGGAGCCGTCCCGGCTCGGCGGCGATCTCGTCGAGCGCGGCGGCGGCGCGGCGTAACACCTGGATGCCCTCGTCGCGACCAGCCGGCGAATTTTCCCCCGTGGACGGCACGATGCCACTATAGTGTTCCGCATCGCGGACCGACAAGAACCGGAATGTGGATCAAAGGAGCTCCAGATGGGCGCGCTACCGGCCGGGCGGCATTATTTCCGTGGCGACGACGGCTACGAGCCCGCCCGCCGAGCCACGGTGTGGCACCAAAAGGTGCCCGACCGGTACCCGGAGCTGATCGTCGCGGCCCGCGACGCCGACGACATCATCGCCGGCCTGCGCTATGCCAAGGCCAACGGGCACAAGGTCAACGTCGTCTCCGGTGGGCACAGCTTCGCGGCCAGCCATCTCCGCGACGGCTCGGTGCTGCTCGACGTCGGCCGCCTGGATCACGCCACGATCGACGCCGAGAAAATGACCGCAGTCGTCGGGCCGGGCAAGGGCGGCAGCCTGCTGATGGCCGACCTGGAGGCGCAGAACCTGTTCTTTCCGGGCGGCCACTGCAAGGGCGTCTGCCTCGGCGGTTACCTGCTGCAGGGCGGATACGGCTGGAACAGCCGCGTCTACGGCCCGGCGTGCGAGAGCGTCGTCGGGCTCGACGTCGTCACCGCCGACGGACAACAGATCCACTGCGACGCCGACAATCATCCCGAACTCTACTTTGCCGCCCGCGGGGCCGGGCCCGGCTTTTTCGGCGTGGTCACGTCGTTCCACCTCAAGCTGTACCCGCGCCCGGCCGCCTGCGGCACCAGCGTCTACGTCTACCCGTGGGACGTCGCCGACGAGGTCTACACCTGGGCCCGCGGCATCAGCGCCGAAGTGGACCGCCGCGTCGAGATGCAGGCCATCGCGACCCGCAGCCTCCCCGAGATGGGCATCGACAGCCCCGGCATCGCGTTCGCCTCGCCGGCGTTCGCCGACTCCGAAGAGGAAGCCCGAGAGGCCCTCGCGATATTCGAGACCTGCCCGGTGGCGGATCGGGCGGTGCTGAAAGTTCCTTACCTGCCGAGCGATCTGCCCACCTGGTATGCCGCCGTGATGACCCACTACCTCGACGATTACCGCTACACCGCGGACAACATGTGGACCTCGGCGTCGGCGGGCGAGTTGCTGCCGGGCATCCACAAGATCCTCGACACCATGCCGCCGGCTCCCTCCCACTTCCTGTGGCTGAACTGGGGCCCGTCGCCGGCCCGGCAGGACATGGCCTACAGCATCGAGGACGAGATCTACCTGGCCCTGTACGGGTCGTGGAAGGACGCCGCCGACGACGACAAGTACGGCGACTGGGCCGGATCCAACATGGCGGCGATGTCCGATCTGGCCACCGGAATTCAGCTCGCCGACGAGAACCTCGGCCAACGACCGGCGAGGTTCGCCACCGACGCGGCCATGGCGCGGCTCGACGAAGCGCGCGCCACCTATGACCCTGACGGCCTCTTCAACGCGTGGATGGGACGACTGTAGATGACCGGCGACCTCTACCTCGGCTACCGCAACGACGACGCGAACACGCCCTTCGGCAAGTTCTTCCGACCCGAAATGGCCCCGCTGCCAACGCATGTCGTCGAGGCGCTACAGCATGGCCCGCAAGGGGGGATGGCCTTGTCGGCGTTCGAGGACGCGGCCGAGGTCGCCGGGGAGGGCTACCAGCAGACCGAGAACGGCTACGGCGTCCTCGAAGACGGCAGCTATCAGGTGTCGGTGCGCACCGAGATGCCCGGAGTCACCCCGGCGATGTGGTGCTGGTGGTTCGGTTGGCACGGCTGCGACACCCGCCGCTACAAGCTGTGGCATCCGCGCGCGCACCTGTCGGCCGCCTGGAAGGACGGCGACGACGTTGCGGCCGGCGATCGTCGGGGCGCCCGGCGCTACATCGGTCGCTGGTCGATGATCACCGAGTACATCGGCTCCACGATGCTCAATGGCGCAATCCAATTCGTCGCCCCTACCGAGCTGGGCTGCCCACCCGACGGCGACGATGCGGTAGCGATTTGTGCCCGCTTGGGCGCCGCGGACGCACCGGTGGATGTCGGGTGGTTCATCCATCACATCAGATCTACGCCCGGCGGCGCGGAGATGCGGTCGCGGTTCTGGATGGGCGGACCGCACATCGCCGTCCGCAACGCCCCGGACATCGCGTCCAGCGCGGTGCGGCCCATCGCGTCACGGCTCTTCGGCGACCCGGTGGCCAGCGGCCGCAATCTGCTGGTGCACTGCGCCCAGGAGATGAACCACCTCGCCGGATTCCTGCCCGAGCTCTACGAACGCTTCGGCGACGAGTAGCTTGTCTCGCCGGGTGCGCGAAAGCGCAACGGGCTGCGCGTTTCTCGAGTGGCGACCGCTTCTTCGCGGCTATGCGGGCCCGGCCGGCGGATGCGGGGTACCGAGGACGACGAACGCCTCGACCACTGTCGCCTGCTCGAAACCCTCGACTTCCACCCGCCACTCGTAGATCCCCGGCTCCAGCGGGATGCCGCCCGGAATGTTGAGCGTGAGCGGCATGCGAACCGACGTGCCGTGGATCGCTCCCGGCGGCCGCCCGGCCTCAGCCGAGGCTTCAAAGGAGATCCGTTGGGCTCCCTGGGTTCCCCTGACCACCACAGGTTCACCGTCGGTGGTCAACAGCTGGCACGACAGCTTGTGCGGTTTGTTGGTCTCGTCCCAGTCGATGTCCAGGAACATCACCAAAGCGAAAGGGGGAGTAGGCGTTTGGCACTGCCGCCAGCCGAGCCCGAGGGCATGGACCTTCCCGGATTGGGCGTCGGCCTGGGCCGCGTCGGCGAGAAACAGGCTGATTTTCATGCGTCGGCCGGACCCACGGTCGCCCTCGCGGTTCTCACCGCGAGATCCTGCCCTGCCATCGCCGCCGCCTCACCGGATCCAGGTGCCCTACCCATTGTCGGGAGGATCATACCTTCGCGTGGATCAGCGACGGCGGCCGCGCATCAGCCGGGCCGTCCGGCGCGGCTGTCTTCTCGCTACGCGCCGCTGGGCTTCGGCGCGGGGCTCTCGTCCTCGGTTTGGGAGAGTTTTTCGGGGCAATAGGCCGACGCCGCTATTGCCGCGAACTTGGCGGCGCCCGGGCCCTGGAAGCCAGGATTCTTGTCCTGCAGGGCTTTGACGATTTCCTCGCCCGTCATCCCGTCGTCGGCCGACTTGCACACTTGCTTGCCGGCGGTGATCGCGCGGTCGGCGTTGAGGTACGTCAGCCCGGCTTGGCTGAGGGCGTTGAGGAAGGCTTGATCTTTGGGGGTCGGGTCGTCGGCGTAGGCAGGGGCGGCCGTCCCGATCACCACGGCGGCGCCGGCCATCAACAGCACGAGTTTCATAGTTCCGTGATTGTTCCAAATCGGCGATGAGCGTGCATCCTTCGTGGCCGAACGGCACCTAAACGGAGCCGGACCGAACGGTGAACTCCCGGTGATCCGAACCGCCCTGTCCACCAACGCCGATCACTTCCCGGGAGGCAGCTGCCGGGGGCCGTCGGGACCGCGCAACTCGCCCGGGCCCTCCCGCTGGGTCAGCTCGCCCGTGCGGTCGCCCTCGGCGGACCCCAGCGTCGGGCGCCCGGCGTCTCCCGCGGCCACCGCCCGCACCGACGAGCGTTGCCGGCGGCTTCCCACCCCATGACGGGCCCCGGCACCGCCGTGCTCGCGCGACGACGGGATCCGGTCCGTCGCGGAGCCCTGCGCGCCCGGCCGCGCGTGCCCGCCGCTCTGGGTGCTTTCGGAGTCGAACGTCACCTTGTGGGTGCGCCTGAGCGAGAAGGTGATCTCCTCGACCTCTTCGAACACCTGACGCGCCGTGCGCAGCGGCTGCGTCGTGTTGTCGATCACGCGCGCGACGAACGGGGGCACCAGCGGGCGAATCCAGCGAGCCGCGGCCCTGGTCGCATCGGGGATGGACGGAATCAGGGGTGTCGCCCGCTCCCCGTGCGGTTCGTGGAGTTCGACCTCGACGTCCGGCTCGACCGGCACGGGCACGTTCTCGACGACCGCTCCGGCGACCGCTTCCTCGACGGCGGGCGGCCCGGGGGTGGGTGGGGCGATGGCCAGGCTGGCCGCCTCCGCTTCCGCGGCGATCGGCAGGTACATGTCGTCCTCCGCCGGCCCGGACGCCCGGTGCGACGCGAAACGCACCGGGGCATCGAGGGCTTCCATCACCCGCCGGCGCTGGTGTTCGCGGTCGATCTCGGTCTGAGCCTCGACGGCAAGCCGGGCCTGCGTGAGTTGGTGCTCGGCCCACATGATTTCGGCCTCGCGGCGGACCTGCGCCCGCTTGATCGCGATCGCGGTGTCGGCCTCCAGCTCGGCGCGCTCCTGGTCCGCCCGCGCCGTGGCGTGACGGTCGTGGGTCGTCTCGCCGCGCCACAGCCGCAGGATCAGCGGCAGCAGGCAAAGGAGCGCGAAGAAAGCGATCGTCACCAGCCGCAGCGCCAACGCGCCCGCGCTGGCGGACGTCAGGTCGTTCAGGGCCACCCAGCGCGCGCCCAGGCCCCGGCCGGCGTCGGCGACCACCTGATGCCGGGCCTGGGCCAACGCCAGCTCGTCGCGGGAGATCCTGGCGTCCAACTCGGGTGCCTGGCCGTCACGTGCCGCCAGCGCGTTGTCCAGCTCGTGCTGCGCGTCGGCGAGAAGCTCGTTCGCCGTTCGGGTTTCGGGCCCGGACCCGGGAACGCCGGTGATCCGGGTCTGCGGGCAGGCCGGCGTCGGGTTGTATTCGCAGCGCGCCACGACGAGGGCCTGGTCCTGATGCTCGCGGGCGCGCTCGACGGCCCGGTCCAGCGCACCGCGTGCGTCCTTGGCCTGTTCCAGCGCCGCCGACGCCTGCGCGACGGCCGGCGCCACGTCGGCGCCGCGCAACGCCCGTTCGTCGAGGCGGTGGTCGATCGAGCTGGCAAAGAGGACGAGCGCGGCGAGCTCGCCGACGACGCCGCCCAGCGCCACCGCGACGGCCGCCCGTCCCGCGATGCCGGGCCGGCGGCGGTCGGGGCCGCCGGCGGTCGCGCGCATGACCGCGGCCACCAGCAGGCCGAAGACCAGCGTCAGCGGCACGACGGCGACCATGGGCCACCGTGCCGCCTCGCTCACCGCCAGTCCGGCGACCAGCCACGCCAGCAGGGCGCCGAGCAGCACGACGGCGCCCGCCACCGCGTGGGTGGACCGTTCGTGGCGCTCACCGAGTTCGCGCCAGTGCCCGCCGCCCAGCCAGGTCAGGGGTCCCTCTATCCGCGACACGAACGAGCGCGGCTGCGCGATTGGCTCGGTATTTTTCTGGGCGCACATCAGCTCCAAACACCTCCAAGTCAGTCCAGCGTCCCAGGCCGGCGGCCGACACACCGAATCGAAGCGCCACGTGTGTGGTCAGCTTCACAGCGCGCGTGGTGGTTGCGGATCACATCCTCGTGATACCGATCGGCCCCGCCCGGTCCTGCTCTCGGGCCGCCTCCGCCGCGAAATTGCTGCGACGCGAGCGGATACAGCGGCCGTTCCGGCAGGGGACGTGAGACGGTATAAGCCTATGCAAAATCGCGATTATGTCACCTACGAAGAGTTCGGCCGCAGATTCTTCGAGGTCGCGGTCACCCCCGAGCGTGTCGCCGCAGCGTTCGCCGACATTGCCGGCAACGAGTTCGCCATGGAGCCGATCGCTCAGGGCCCGGGCGGCATCGCCAAGGTGAGCGCCAACGTCAAGATCCAGGACCCCAAGGTGACCCGCCGGCTGGGCGACGACATCACGTTCGTCATCCACATCCCGCTGTCGATCGATCTGCTGCTGGACCTGCGGCTGGACAAACAGCGGTTCGTGGTCTCCGGCGACATCGGGCTGCGCGCCACGGCGCGCGCCGCCGAGCCCCTGCTACTGATCGTCGACGTCGCCAAGCCGCGGCCGTCCGACATCACCGTCAATGTGTCGTCGAGGTCCTTCCGCGGCGAGGTGCTGCGCATCCTGGCCGGCGTCGACGGCGAGATCCGTCGCTTCATCGCCGCGTACGTCGCCGAGGAAATCGACTCGCCGCAATCCCAGGCCGCGCAGGTCATCGATGTGGCTCACCAGCTGGAGGAGGCCTGGCCCTAGCAGCGGGTCGCCACCCTGAGGCTGTCGGCCCGCGGTCGCGTTTACCTCTTCGTCGGAGCCGGGTATGCGGTGGCTACAGCGACCGTCTCACGAGGAGCGAAGACTTGGCACGAGTAGATGTTTCGATGGCATCCGATGTGGAACCCGAGACGGCCTGGAAGCTCGCCTCCGACCTGCGTCGATTCGATGAGTGGCTGACGATTTTCGGCGGCTGGCGCGGGCCGGTTCCCTCGACCATCGAGAAGGGCACCTGCGTGTCGTCGTGCATCAAGGTCAAGGGCTTCCGCAACATCATCCACTGGGAAGTCACCTGTTATGACGCACCGGAATCGATTGAGCTGCAAGGCCGCGGCCGGGGTGGGATCCGGATCGCCGTCGGGGTGACCATTTCCGACGACCATCCCGGATCGAAGTTTCACCTCACCGCGGACCTGAAGGGCGGGGTGCTCAGCGGGCCCGTCGGGGGGTTGGTCGCCAGGGTGGTGCGATCCGACATCCGCACTTCGGTCAACAACCTGGCGTCCATGCAGTAAGCGACGATTACGGGGTCGGCCGGCGCGTCCCCCAGCCCCGTTCGGCGTCGCGAAACCGCCTGCCGTCCATGACAAGCCAGGCCAGGCCGGCCCCGAAGGCCAGCAACCCGGTGATCGCGGCGGCCACGCCGGCACCGGCCTGGCCGAGGGCGAAATTCGTCACGCAGACCGCCGACGCCACCACGGCGATCCCGACGACGACTAGCCCCGGCGAGCGCTCGGCGTTTCCGCGGGCGCGCGTGCTGTGCTTCATGAGCGTCCCCCTCAGATGTCGCGTTTCGTTGAACCGCTTGTGTGCGGCTACCCGAAACGCCATCTGGGAAAACGACTTCGGGCGGCGACTACAGCGTCTGGTGCCGCCCGAAGTACTTGTGGTCCTCGCTGTAGCCGCCGTAACCGCTGCCGATGTCGCGGTAGTCGGCGACGAACTCGATTCCCTTGATCCACTTCACCAGCTTGAAGCCGTGCTGCAACTCGTTGCGCAGCCGCAGCGGCTTGCCGTGCATGTAGGGGAGCGGCTGGTCGTTCATGTTGTAGGCCAGCATCGTCATGTGGTGGTCCATCTGGCCGATGTGGTGGGCGTTGTAGTAGATCCCCCCAGTCGCGCCGAGGCCCATCGAATAGAACACCGCCCATTTCGCCTCGGGCAGCGGTTTGACGATGTCCATGATCGCCTTCATCTGCACGCCGCCCCACTTGGCCACGCCGGACCACGCCTGGATGCAGAAATGCTGGCTGATCTGCTCGTGGTAGGGCAGCGCCTTCAGGTCGTCGAGCGAGAATTCCATCGGGTGCTCAACCAGGCCGTAGACCTTCAGCCGCCAGTCGCGAAAGTCGTTGGCCTCCAACTCTTTGTATTCGACGGTCTCCGGCAGGCGGCCGTTGCGCCAATGGTGGGGCGAGATGTCCTTCTCCGTGAAGGCGCCGGGCTTGGGGTCGAGCTGTTCGAGCATGCGCTGGAACGGGCCGACGAGCGCGTACCCGACCCGCTGGACCACGCGGGGATGGCGAATGGTGAACGGCGTCGCCCACACCCACGCGACGGCCGTCACCACCATCGCCGCGACGAAGATCCCGAACCCCAGCCAGCTGTCGTCGTCGCGGGAGGCGAACATGTGGTTGAGGTTTCGCAGCGCACCGGTCGTCAAGACCATCGTCACGTGGACCAGGATGAAGAACAAAAAGTACACCAGCACAACGAAATGCAGCGAGCGCGCGTGCTGAATGCTCAGCCGCTTGCTGAGCCAGTGGACGCGCTGTGACAGTGCCGGCGACATGCCGAGGCCGGTGATCAACGCCGCCGGGGCGGCGATGAAGACGGTGGTGAAGTACGCCAGCAGCTGCAGGCCGTTGTAGGCGACCCACCCGTCGTCGGTCGGCCAGTCCAGCGACAGGTACTGAATCGCCACCGAAACGGCGTTGGGGAAGACGTCCCAGCTGGTGGGGACGATGTGCCGCCACTGGCCGGTGGCGAACAACAGCACGTAGAAGACCGCCCCGTTGAGCAGCCACAAAACGTCGATGCCGAGGTGCCACCACCGGGCCAGCCCGATGGAATGCCGGAATCCGGGCAACCCGAATTGCGGTGGCAGCGCGACGGTGTCGGCGTTGGCGGTCCACAACTCGTCATCCGGGACCGGTGGGCCCACGCGCAGCCACTCGTCCTTGCCGGGGGTGGCGTTGCGGCTGAAGTAGAGCCGCGGATGGTCGCAAAGGATCTGGATCCCCGTCCTGATGATGAACATCATCATGAACAGGTTGAAGAAGTGGGTCCAGCCGATCCACGCCGGCAGGCCCGGGCTGACGCCCGAATGGGTGTCGGTGCCGGGGTGACGCTGGATGAAGGCCTGCACCGCCGGCATGTTGTGCAGGCCTTTGCCGATCGCCACCCCGACGACCAGCAGGGCAAAGCCGATCGGGATGAGCCAGAGCAGGTTGAACCACTTGTCGCGCCCGACGCGCAGCTTGGGGGCCGTCGCCCGCCTGGTGAGGTCGAAGCCGCCGCCGTAGGCCTCCACGTCGATGGTGTCCTCGGCCGTGTGTATCTCGTTGCGGTAGTCCGGGACTTCCTTCAGCGGCGTGCCCGTGGCCAGGGTCGACACGGCGCCGTCCACTGCCGCCCGCCCCCCGGCCGACTCGACACGCGCGTCGCGGTGTTCGGTGTTCGTCACGCGGCCGAAAATACCCCAAACGGGGTTGGATAAATTGGACTCGATCGGAAAGAAGGGCGCCCCCGCGGGACGCTCAGGGGGTACGGCCGCCGGCAATAGTTGCCGACGGGCAAAATCCGCGTCGGCATGGATGACGATCGCCGCAGCTGCCGATTCAAACCGCGAATTTTTGCCGCAAACTCGGTTTCTTGGTGGTGACTGTGAGTTTGGGCATAAGGTTCTGGACGCCGGCTAGGCCGGCTCGCGCGGGAGCAGTTTCCGGACCGGGCGGGTCTCAATAGCGTTGATGGTCAGGGCCCGGCGGCCGATCCGCCAGCCGGCGTCGGTCAGCCGGTAGTCGTCGTCGTAGCGCAGGTGCCACACCACGTCGACCACCTCATCCCCGCGCGGGCTCCAGTGGTGCGCGACGCAAGCGACGCGCCCGGTGGCGGCGCCGGGGCCTTCGCCCTCGTCATAGACCTCGCCGATGATCGCGTGCTCGGTGCGGGTCACGGCCGCGACGGCGGCGACCGCGGCCGCGACGGCCTGCCGGCCCCGGTGGGAGTGGACGGGCTGCAGCGCGGCTGGCGGGTCGGGCAGTAGCAGCT
This sequence comes from Mycobacterium sp. E2699, assembly GCF_001666745.1. Lineage (NCBI taxonomy): Bacteria > Bacillati > Actinomycetota > Actinomycetes > Mycobacteriales > Mycobacteriaceae > Mycobacterium > Mycobacterium sp. E2699. The sequence continues at coordinate 28,483 of NZ_LZJH01000096.1, forward strand.
CGCCCGTCTGGGTGAAAAGCTCTACGACGCAATCGAATCGGCGGTCGTCGACGTTGGCCGCATAGCGGTGCACCATGTCGCTCAGCGCCATCCGATCGCCGCTGGAAAGGGTCATGACGAGGTCAGGGCGTCAGGGACAGTCGTTGGGCGCACGCGGACAGGACGTCCTTGGCCTCTTCGATGTCGGCGGTCGGCGGCATCGCCAACACGATCCGGTCGGCGCCCTGATCGACGAGGCCGCCCGCGCGTTCGGCGTCGATCTTGGTGACCGCGTGGCCCAGCGAGACTTCCAGGGCGTCCGGATCGCGGCCCGCGGCGGACGCCTCGTCGCGCATCAGCGCGAGCAACGACGCGAGTTGCGGGCCCGCCACACCCAGCGGTTGGAAGCCGTCTCCCAAGCGGCCCGCGCGGCGGGCCGCCGCCCGGCTGTGTCCGCCGATGTGGATGGGAAGCCGTTCGCGTGCAACCGGTTTCGGATAACACATGACGTCGTCGAAATCGAAGAACTCGCCGTGATGGCCGGCCCCCTGCGGTCGGTCGGCCCACAGCGCCCGCAGCACGGCCAGCTGCTCGTCGACCCGCCGGCCCCGGCTGTCGAACTCCGCGCCGCAGGCGGCGAGCTCCTCGGAGAGCCAGCCCACGCCGACGCACAGCCGCAGCCGTCCACCCGAAAGCGCGTCGACCGTCGCCGCACGCTTGGCGAGCACCACCGGATGGTGGTTGGGCAGCACCAGGACACCGGTGGCCAGCCCCAGGCGGCTGGTGTGGCCGGCCAGGAAGGCCAGCAGGTCGAGCGGGTCGGGAATCGGGCAGTCGGCGGACAGGCCGACGCGCCCGGAGCTGTCGTAGGGGTAGACGCTGTCGTAGCGGGTGAGCAGGACGGTGTGCTCGACCACCACGATCGATTCGAACCCGCAGCGCTCCAGGTGGCCCGCGAAGCTCACCATCCACTCGGGATCCGCGGTGACACCGTCGGCGACCGGGGCCACCACCCCTACCCTGACCGAAGCGCTCATGGGCCGAAGCTAACAGGCCGGTTACGCCCGGGGCGCGATCGCCTCGCGGACGGCCTCGGCCAGCGCGGCGGCCCGCCGATCGGTGAAAACGTCCTCGAGCGTGACCGGCCGGCCGTCGGGTCCCGTCAGCGGAACCCGCCAGTTGGGGTATTCGTCGGTGGTGCCCGGCTGGTTCTGGGTGCGGCGGTCGCCGACGGCGTCGGTCAGCGCCACCCCCAGCAGGCGCGACGGCGTCCGGCCCAGGTATCGGTACAGCGCGAGCACCACGCGCTCCGGGTCGTCCTGAACGTCCGGGCCGTCGTCCAGCAACCCGACCCGGCGCAGCTCGGCCATCCACCCCGCCAGGTCGGCCCGGTCGGATTCGAGCTCGGCCTCCACCGGCCGGGTGAGCAACCCCAGGGACTCCCGCAGCCGCACGTGCTCGCCGGCCAGGTAACCGGCCGTCGGCGGCAGATCGTGGGTGGTGACCGAAGACAGGCAGTACTCGCGCCAGCGCTCGGCGGGCAGTGGGCCGCCGGTTCCGTCGCGGTCCAATTCGAACCAGAGGATCGACGTGCCCAGCACGCCGCGCAACAACAGGTAGTCGCGGACCCAGGGCTCCACGGTGCCGAGGTCTTCGCCGACGACGAGCGCCCCGGCCCGGTGCGCCTCCAGCGCGACGATGCCGATCATCGCCTCGTGGTCGTAGCGCACGTAGGTGCCCCGGGTCGGCGGCGCGCCCCGCGGGATCCACCACAGCCGGAACAGCCCGATGATGTGGTCGATGCGGACACCGCCGGCGTGCCGCAGCTGCGCCCGGATGAGCGCCCGAAAAGGCCGGTACTCGCGCTCGTCCAGGCGGTCCGGACGCCACGGCGGCTGCGACCAGTCCTGGCCGAGCTGGTTGAACTCGTCCGGCGGCGCGCCCGCCGTCACACCCGGCGCCATCGCGTCCTGCAGGGCCCACGCATCGGCGCCGTCGGGGTGCACGCCCACGGCGAGGTCATGCATGACGCCCAACGCCATCCCGGCCCGGATCGCCTGCGACTGCGCCGCGGCGAGCTGGTCGTCGAGTTGCCATTGCAGCCAGCGGTGGAAATCGACTGTGTCCGAATTCCTTTCGGCGAAACCCGCGACACCGGCGGCGTCGGGATGCCGCAGCGAGTCCGGCCAGCGATGCCAGTCGCCGCCGTATTCCTCGGCCAGTGCGCACCAGGTGGCGAAGTCGTCGAGCGCACGACCCTCCCGCTCGCGGAATGCGGCATAGGCCAGCTCGCGGCCCGCCGACCGCGGTACCTCGTGCAGCAGCGTGAGCGCCGCGCGTTTGGCGGCCCAGGCGCCGTCGCGGTCGATGGCGTCGAGCCGGCCGGCCCGCCGTTGCACGTCCGACCGCAGCCGGCGCACCCGGCCGCGCTTGGTGAGCTCGGCGTACTCCGGGATCGCCTCGACGCGGAGATAGATCGGGTTGACGAACCGGCGCGACGTCGGCAGGTACGGCGACGGCTCCATCCGGCCCGTCACCCCCGAAAACCCGGCCGCGTGCAGCGGGTTGACGAGCACGTAGTCGGCGCCGTGGCACGAGGCCGACCAGACGGCGAGGTCGGTCAGGTCGGTGAGATCGCCGACGCCCCACGACTGCCGGGAGCGCACGCTGTAGAGCTGGGTGGCCAGGCCCCACGCGCGCCGGACCCCGAGCTGTTCGGGCAGGCCGAGCCAGTCGGGCGTGACGATCAGCGCGGTGCTGGTCTCGGCGGCGCCGGACCGCAGATGAATCCGGTGGTAGCCCAGCGGCAGGTCGGCGGGCAGGACGAAGCTGGCCTCGCCGATCCAGCGCCCGTCCAGATCGAACGGCGGCGTGAAGTTGTCGACCTGCTGCACCCCGCCGCGCACCGTGCCGTCCTCGAGCTGCAGCCACACCTCGGCCGGGTCGCCGTGCGTGACATGGGCCCAGAACCGGATCTGCTCCCCGGTGCGCCCGACGATGGTCGCCGGCATCCGGCGCTGCCAATACGACCGACGGTGCGCGGTCAGGGCCGCGTTGCGCTCCTGTTCGGTGCCGGCCGCGACCCCGAGCGCGGCGAGCACCGCCACCAGCGTCTCCTCGGGCACGGGCACCGCGCGACCCGTCCAGTCCTCGTACTCGGTCGCGATACCGAACCGGCGGGCGAGTTCGACCAGCGAGGGCGCGAGCTCCGTCATGCCGCTCATCTTGCTGCAGAACCCCGCGGCCCGGCTCGGTCAGCGGGCTTTTGCCCGAAGTGACCGTTCGCCAGGACTTGTCGGCCATCCCCGGTTAACATGCGCAGTGAAGACCTGAGGAATGCAGCCGGGGGATGAGTGGGGAACAGCAAAGAGTGCCGGCAGCGGCGACTCAGCGAGATGTAAATAGAAGGTGAAGCGCAGGGCAACGCGTGGCGGGGCCCGCGCCGGTCCCTTACGGTTGTCACGGTTGTACGAAGCAATTAGCGCGACGGATGTTTTCGAAGGACAATATCCAGGGCGTTCAAGCAGACCGGATGGTGAAATAGCGTGGCCGAAGAGAGTCGCGGGCAGCGAGGGTCGGGTTACGGCCTGGGGTTGTCGACCCGCACCCAGGTGACGGGCTATCAATTCCTGGCCCGTCGAACCGCGATGGCGCTGACCCGTTGGCGGGTCCGCATGGAGATCGAGCCGGGACGGCGTCAGAACCTGGCCATCGTGGCCTCGATCTCCGCGGCGCTGGTGATCTGCCTGGGCGCGCTGCTGTGGTCCTTCATCAGCCCGTCCGGTCAGATCAACGAGTCGCCGATCATCGCCGACCGTGACTCCGGGGCGCTCTACGTCCGCGTCGGCGACAAGTTGTACCCGGCGCTCAACCTGGCCTCGGCCCGGCTGATCACCGGGCGCCCGGACAACCCGCACCTGGTTCGGTCGAGCCAGATCGCGAACCTGCCGCGCGGGCCCCTGGTGGGCATCCCGGGCGCACCGTCGAATTTCGCGCCCAAGACGCCGACCGCGTCGTCGTGGCTGGTCTGCGACACCGTGGCCGGGTCCACGGGGACGGGCGCGCCGTCGGGGGTCACCGTGACGGTGATCGACGGCACCCCGGACCTCAGCGGCCACCGCCAGGTGCTGAACGGGTCGGACGCCGTGGTGCTGCGCTACGGCGACGAGGCTTGGGTGGTCCGGCAGGGCCGCCGGTCGAAGATCGACCCGACGAACCGCTCGGTCCTGCTGCCGCTGGGTTTGACTCCCGAGCAGGTCAGCCTGGCGAAGCCGATGAGCCGCGCCCTCTACGACGCGCTGCCGGTGGGGCCCGAACTGACGGTGCCCGACATCCCGAACGCGGGGTCCCCGGCGACGTTCGCGGGTGCGCCCGGCCCGGTGGGGACGGTGATCGTCACCCCGCAGATCAGCGGGCCGCAGCAGTATTCGCTGGTGCTGAGCGACGGCGTGCAGACGCTGCCGCCCCTGGTGGCCCAGATCCTGCAGAACGCCGGCGGCCCGGGTGGCAACACCAAGCCGGTCACGGTGGAACCGTCGGCGCTGGCGAAGATGCCGGTGGTCAACAAGCTGGACCTGTCGTCGTACCCCGACAACCCGTTGAACGTGATGGACATGCGGGAAAACCCGGCGACCTGCTGGTGGTGGCAGAAGAGCTCCGGCGAGAACCGGGCCCGCATCCAGGTCGTGTCCGGTGCCACCCTGCCGATCCCGACCAAGGAAATGGGCAAGGTGGTGTCCCTGGTGAAGGCCGACACCACCGGCCGCGAGGCCGACCAGGTGTACTTCGCCTCCGACCACGCGAACTTCGTGGCCGTCACCGGCAACGACCCCGGCGCCAAGACGACGGAATCGCTGTGGTGGCTGACGGACGCGGGCGCCCGGTTCGGGGTGGACGACACCCGCGAGGCCCGCGAGGCGCTGGGCTTGAAGACCACGCCGAGCCTGGCGCCGTGGGTGGCGCTGCGGCTGCTCCCACAGGGCCCGACCCTGTCCCGAGCAGACGCCTTGGTGGAGCACGACACGCTACCGATGGACATGTCCCCTGGAGATTTGGTGGTACCTAGGTGAAACGCGGATTTGCCCGGCCGACTCCGGAGAAGCCCCCGGTCATCAAGCCGGAGAACATCGTCCTACCGACCCCGCTGAGCATCCCGCCACCCGAGGGCAAGCCCTGGTGGATCGTGGTGGTCGGCGTCGTGGTGATCGGCCTGCTGGGCGGCATGGTCGCGATGACCTTCGCCAGCGGCTCGCACGTCTTCGGCGGCGTCGGCGCGATCTTCCCGATCTTCATGATCGGCGGCATGGCGATGATGATGTTCGGCGGCCGGTTCGGCGGCCAGCAGCAGATGAGCCGGCCGAAGCTGGACGCGATGCGCGCCCAGTTCATGTTGATGCTCGACATGCTGCGGGAGACGGCCCACGAGTCGGCCGACAGCATGGACGCCAACTACCGCTGGTTCCACCCGGCGCCCGACACCCTGGCCGCGGCCGTCGGATCGTCGCGCATGTGGGAGCGCAAGCCCGACGGCAAGGACCTCAACTTCGGTGTGGTGCGCGTCGGCGTGGGCATGACGCGCCCCGAGGTGACCTGGGGTGAGCCCCAGAACATGCCGACCGACATCGAGCTGGAGCCGGTGACCGGTAAGGCGCTGCAGGAGTTCGGTCGCTACCAGAGCGTCGTCTACAACCTGCCGAAGATGATCTCCCTGCTGGTCGAACCCTGGTACTCGCTCATCGGGGATCGCGAGCAGGTGCTGGGCCTGATGCGCGCGATCGTGTGCCAGCTGGCGTTCTCCCACGGGCCAGACCACGTGCAGATGATCGTGGTCAGCTCCGATCTGGAGCAGTGGGACTGGGTGAAGTGGCTGCCGCACTTCGGCGACCCCCGCCGCCAGGACGCGGCGGGCAACGCCCGGATGGTCTACAGCTCGGTGCGCGAGTTCGCCGCCGAGCAAGCCGAATTGTTCGCCGGCCGTGGGTCTTTCACGCCCCGGCACGCCAGCTCGTCGGCCCAGACCCCGACGCCGCACACGGTGATCATCGCCGACGTGACCGACCCGCAGTGGGAGTTCGTGATCAGCGCCGAGGGCATCGACGGCGTGACGTTCTTCGACCTGACCGGCGCGCCCATGTGGGCGGCCGTCCCGGAGCGGACCCTGCGGTTCGACGACCGGGGCGTCATCGAGGCCCTGCCGCGCGACCGCGACACGTGGATGGTCATCGACGAAAACGCGTGGTTCTTCGCCCTGACCGATCACCTGAGCATCGCCGAGGCCGAGGAGTTCGCGCAGAAGCTGGCGCGCTGGCGGCTGGCCGAGGCGTACGAGGAGATCGGTCAACGGGTGGCCCACATCGGTGCCCGGGACATCCTCACCTACTACGGGATCGACGATCCGGCCGAAATCGACTTCGACGCGCTGTGGGGCAAGCGGACCGACTCGATGGGCCGGTCGCGACTGCGGGCGCCGTTCGGCAACCGCTCCGACAACGGCGAATTGCTGTTCCTGGACATGAAGTCGCTGGACGAGGGCGGCGACGGCCCGCACGGCGTCATGTCCGGAACGACCGGTTCGGGTAAGTCGACGCTGGTGCGGACGGTGATCGAATCGCTGATGCTCGGCCACCCGCCGGAGGAGCTGCAGTTCGTGCTGGCCGACCTCAAGGGTGGCTCCGCGGTCAAGCCGTTCGCGGGCGTGCCGCACGTGTCGCGCATCATCACCGACCTGGAGGAAGACCAGGCGCTGATGGAGCGGTTCCTGGACGCGCTGTGGGGCGAGATCGCCCGCCGCAAGGCGATCTGCGACAGCGCCGGTGTCGACGACGCGAAGGAATACAACTCGGTGCGCCTGCGGATGCGGGCGCGCGGCCAGGACATGCCGCCGCTGCCGATGCTCGTGGTCGTGATCGACGAGTTCTACGAGTGGTTCCGCATCATGCCGACGGCCGTCGACGTCCTCGACTCGATCGGGCGTCAGGGCCGCGCCTACTGGATCCACCTGATGATGGCGTCGCAGACCATTGAGAGCCGGGCCGAAAAGCTCATGGAGAACATGGGTTACCGGTTGGTGCTGAAGGCGCGCACCGCGGGGGCGGCGCAGGCGGCCGGCGTGCCGAACGCGGTGAACCTGCCGGCCCAGGCCGGTCTGGGTTACTTCCGGCGCAGCCTCGAGGACATCGTCCGGTTCCAGGCCGAATTCCTTTGGCGGGACTACATTTCGCGCGGCATCACCATCGATGGCGAGGAAGCCCCGGCGTTGGTGCACAGCATCGATTACGTTCGTCCGCAACTGTTCACCAACTCGTTCACCCCGCTCGAGGTCAGCGTAGGGGGACCGGAGCTGGAGCCGGTGGCGGTCCACTCGAACGGCGAGGCGCTCGAGGTGGCCGAGGCCGACGGCGAGGAGGACGAGGAAGGGATCAGGGTGCCGAAGGTCGGCACGGTGATCATCGACCAGCTGCGCAAGATCGACTTCGAGCCGTACCGGCTGTGGCAGCCGCCGCTGAACCAGCCCGTGGCCATCGACGAGCTGGTGAATCGGTTCATCGGCCACCCGTGGCAGCAGGACTACGGTTCGGCCCAGAATCTCGTGTTCCCCATCGGGATCATCGACCGCCCGTTCAAGCACGACCAGCCGCCGTGGACGGTCGACACCTCCGGGCCCGGCGCCAACGTCCTGATCCTGGGGGCCGGCGGTTCGGGCAAGACGACCGCGCTGCAGACGCTGATCTGCTCGGCCGCACTGACGCACACGCCCGAGCAGGTGCAGTTCTACTGCCTGGCCTACAGCGGCACGGCGCTGACCACCATCGCGCGCCTGCCGCACGTCGGTGAGGTGGCCGGTCCGACGGACCCCTACGGCGTGCGCCGTACCGTGGCCGAACTGCTGGCGCTGGTCCGCGAGCGCAAGCGCAGCTTCCTCGAATACGGCATCGCCTCGATGGACGTGTTCCGGCGCCGCAAGTTCGCCGGAGAGGCCGGCCCGGTGCCCAACGACGGGTTCGGCGACGTCTACCTGGTGATCGACAACTACCGGGCGTTGGCCGAGGAGAACGAGGTGCTGATCGAGCAGGTGAACCTGATCATCAATCAGGGTCCCTCGTTCGGCGTGCACGTGGTCGTCACCGCGGATCGCGAGTCCGAGCTGCGGCCGCCGGTCCGCAGCGGTTTCGGTTCCCGGATCGAACTGCGCCTGGCCGCGGTGGAGGACGCCAAGCTGGTGCGTTCGCGCTTCGCCAAGGAGGTTCCGGTCAAGCCGGGACGCGGCATGGTCGCGGTCAACTACGTCCGCCTCGATGCCGACCCGCAGGCCGGCCTGCACACGCTGATCGCCCGGCCCGCGCTGGCCAGCACGCCCACCCACGTGTTCTCGTCCGACAGCATCATCGAGGCCGTCAGCCGGCTCGCGAGCGGGCAGGCCCCGCCGGTGCGCCGGCTGCCGGCGCGCTTCGGCGTGGAGCAGGTGCGCGAGCTCGCGGCCCGCGACACGCGCCAAGGCGTGGGTGCCGGCGGAATCGCCTGGGCCATCTCGGAATTGGACCTGGCGCCGGTGTACCTCAACTTCGCCGAGAACGCGCACCTGATGGTGACCGGCCGGCGCGAGTGTGGGCGCACCACGACGCTGGCCACCATCATGTCCGAGATCGGCCGGCTCTACGCGCCGGGAGCCAGCAGCGCACCGCCGCCACCGGCCGGCCGGCCGTCGGCCCAGGTGTGGCTGGTGGACCCGCGCCGTCAGCTGCTGACCGTGCTGGGCTCGGAGTACGTGGAGAAATTCGCGTACAACCTCGACGGCGTTCAAGAGATGATGAACGAGATGTCGGCCCTGCTGGCCAGCCGCGAACCACCGCCCGGCCTGTCCGCGCAGGAATTGTTGTCGCACTCCTGGTGGAGCGGCCCGGAGATCTTCCTGATCGTCGACGACATCCAGCAGCTGCCCGCGGGCTTCGATTCACCGCTGCACAAGGCCGCCGCCTGGGTGACCAGGGCCGCCGACGTCGGCCTGCACGTGATCGTGACCCGCACGTTCGGTGGGTGGTCGTCGGCGGGCAGCGACCCGATGCTGCGGGCCCTGCACCAGGCGAATGCCCCGCTGCTGGTGATGGACGCCGACCCCGACGAGGGCTTCATCCGCGGCAAGATGAAGGGTGGGCCGCTGCCCCGCGGCCGAGGCCTGCTGATGGCCGAGGACACCGGGGTGTTCGTCCAGGTGGCGGCCACCGAGTTCCGAAAGTAGGACCAGCCGGCTGCGCCGGGGTTGGTCGACATGGTCGACGATCGGCCGGAGATCAACCCCAGTGCAGCGGTAATTCCTTGAGCGCGAACGTCTTCGACGGGAACTTGATCTGCGGGGTGTAATCCGCCGGCACCTCGAAATCGGGGATCTGCCTGAGCCATTCGGCGACGATGATGGTCAGCTCGATCCGGGCCAGGTGCGAACCCAGGCACCGGTGCGGTCCGCCGCCGAATCCCCAGTGCCGGTGCACCTTGCCGTCCATGTAGAGCTCATCGGTCGACATCGCGTCGCTGCCGTCGCGGTTCACCGCCGCCATGCACAGCCGCACCGGTGTGCCCGCGGGCAGCGTCATGCCGCCCACGGTGACGATCTCGGTCGTGACCCTGGGCGCCACCGGCGCCGATGGCTCCAACCGCACGATCTCTTCGATGAAAACCCTGATCTGCCTGGGGTTGTCGCGCAGCTCTTCGCGCAGCTGCGGCCTGCGCGCGAGCTCGTACAGTGAGAATCCGATCGCCGCGGTCACCGTGTCCAGACCCGCCAGGATCAGCAGGTGGCTCATGCCCAGCAGCTCGAGATCGGTGAAGTTGCCCTCGCCGGTCATCACCTGCGACAACATGTCATCGCCCGGATTTTCGCGGCGCTGCGCGATCGCGTCGTTCAAGTAGGCCAACAACTCGTGCGCCTTCTCGAAGTCGGCGGGACTCAGGTAGGGCTTGTCGGCGATGATGGCGTCTTTCCAGTCGATGACGCGGTCGCGGTCCTCGACCGGCAGACCGTAGAGGTCGAGGAAGACCTGGAACGGATACAGCTTGGCGAAATCCGCCATCCCGTCGCACTTGCCTCGCCCCGCGAGCTCGGCGATCATCTCGGCGGCGTGGCGCTGCAGCACCGGGCGGGACTTGCTCAGGCCCTGGGGACTGAAGTAGGGCTGCAGGATTTTCCGGTAGCGGGTGTGCTCCGGCGGGTCGAACGCCAGCGGGATCACCGGCAACGGGCTGCCGGGCGGCTGGAGCGCCAGCCGCGACGAAAACACCTTCGGATTGCGCAGCGCGGCAAGCACGTCCTCGCGACGGGTCAGGTAGTAGTGGCCGTTCATGAACACCACCGGGCCGGCGTCCCGCAACGTCTTCCACCCGACACCCCGGTCGTCCTCCATCGGCAACTTGGTGTACTCCAGCCGCGGTAGGTGGAAGCTGCCCGGCTGCCAATCGCCAACAGTGCTCATGCGCCCTGATCTCCGCTTGTCTGTGTGGTTTTCGCGCCGCAGAAGTATGAGTCCCCAGGCCGCGCTACGAACTTTCGCGTCACCGGTGTGAAGGTGGCACATCAATATCGCACGTGCGGCAAGGGGGCACCAATCTGACCGGCGGTGAGGGCGGCTCACCGCCGTCGAACGACCTTCTCCTCGCCCTTGTCGACCGACTAATCTGTTGTCCAATCGTCAAGTCCCGCTGGGAACTCCCCGGACCCGTCCAAGAAGGGAACCCCGTGAAGGTTCGTCTCGAAAAGTCCAGATGCGTGGGCCACGCCCAGTGTTACGCCGTCGATCCGGACCTGTTCCCCATCGACGCGTCGGGCTACTCCATCCTCGAAGAGCACGAGGTCAGGCCCGAGGACGAGCAATTGACGCGCGACGGCGTGGCCTCCTGCCCGGAAATGGCACTGATCCTTGAGGACGACTAGCGCCACTACGGGGCAAGCCGCCAGACGAACGCAAGGTGAACACTCGGTTGTTTTTCATGAACCGAGGCTTGCCGGGAATGAACATTGGTTGGCCTGGAATGAACAGTTGGCATCGCCGGTCGGCGCGCCCTGGATGACCAGCTAATGTCGTTCGCGAGCGGCAGTTCAAGCACCAGGGGAGCTGTCGCTCGGTTGCTGACAACGGGATAGTCGAGGCAGATTGTTCATGTCGTTACTGACCGAACTTCCGGGAATCCCGGTGGCGGAGCGCCGATCCGGACACCCCGGGCGGGTGCGCCTCAGTATTCCGACTGTCCCGTCGGCTGGGTTTGCTGGTCAACAAGGTCGTGGCCGCGCCCATCATGGTTTCTACCTGACCGCCGCGATTGCCCCGGCAATCGCGGCCGACTGAGGAGGACACGGGGTGTTCGACTTCGGAGCGTTGCCGCCCGAAATCAATTCCGGTCGGATGTATGCGGGTCCGGGAGCCGAGTCGATAATGGTTGCCGCGACGGCCTGGGATGCGCTGGCGGCGGAGTTGAGCACGGCGGCTTCTGGCTACAACTCGGTGATCACCGAACTCACCAGCGCGCCCTGGATCGGGCCCTCCTCGACGGCGATGGTGTCCGCAGTGGTGCCGTATGTGAGCTGGCTCAGCACGGCGGCGGGCCTGGCCGAGGAGAGCGCCAGCCAGGCGCGGGCGGCGGCGGGCGCCTTCGAGGCCGCGTTCGCGATGACGGTGCCTCCGCCGGTGATCGTGGCGAACCGGGTCCTGTTGGCGACGCTCGTCGCGACCAACTTCTTCGGGCAGAACACGCCGGCGATCATGGCCACCGAGGCGCAGTACATGGAGATGTGGGCCCAGGACGCCGCCGCGATGTACGGCTACGCCGCGTCCTCGGCGGCCGCCACGGTGTTGACCCCCTACCAGGCGCCGCCCAACACCAGCACGCCGGACGCTCCCGCCCAGCAGGGTGCCGCGGTCGCCCAGGCCACCGCCCAGCCGGCCGGCAACTCCGCGGCGCAGGCGGTGCAGGCCGCGTCGATCCCGCAGACGCTGCAGCAACTCGCCCTGCAGCAACTGTCGGGTTATCAGTTCACGCAGTGGCCGTTGTCGATGCTGCAGAACCAGCTCCAGGATCTGATCAAATACGGGCTGCCCACCCCGACGAACGACTGGTTCAACGTCCCGGGGCTCATCAAGCCCCCGGTCGTGGGCTACCCGTCGACCTTCCCCTCCAGCGGCATCAGCCCGCTGTACAACGAGGCGCGCCAGTTCCTGCAGGCGTACTTCGGTGTCGGTATCGGCAACTTCGGCTGGTCGATCGGCCAGCAGCTGACCTTCGGCCCCGGCGGTGCGACCGCGGGTGCCGGCGGTGCCTGGTTCCCGACGCCGCAGTTCGGCGGCCTGCACCTGGGCGCGATCGGCGCGAGCTCGGTCAGCGGCCACGGCCTGGGTGGGGCGACGTTGGCGAGCACCGGCGCGTCGGGCAAGATCGGGGCGCTGTCCGTCCCCGCGAGCTGGAACACCCCGACCACGGAAGCCGCGGTCACGCTCGCCGCCTCGGAGGAGACGCCCGTGCAGGCAGGCGCGAACGCCGTGCCCGGAAACGCCCTGCTGCGCGGCATCCCGATGGCCGGCGTCGGCCGGCGCACCGCGGGCTACGGCTACACCACCAAATACGGGTTCCGATATAGCGTGCTGACACGCCCGCCGTCGGCCGGATAGCGGGGGAGGGACGCGCGTGACCTACCAGCCGGCAAACCCGTCCAGGGTCGCCCGAAATGAACAGCAGTTGTCCACCAATGAACAGTTGGCGCTAAGGAGGCGCGACCCGAAGGGATCCAATTAGTCTCACTAGCAAGCCATGTCTGAAGCGAACTTCAGCAGCAAATCTTTCCTTGATGGTCATCGAGCCTGAAAGTTGAGGAGGAAAACCAAATGTCCTTTGTGACCACACAGCCAGAAGCGTTGGCGGCGGCCGCGGGCAGCCTGCAGGGTATCGGCTCGGCGTTGAGCGCCCAGAACGCCGCGGCGGCGGCCCCCACGACCGGGGTGGTGCCGGCGGCGGCCGACGAGGTGTCGGCGCTGACCGCGGCCCAGTTCGCCGCGCACGCGCAGATGTACCAGGCCGTCAGCGCGCAGGCGGCCGCCATTCACGAGCAGTTCGTCAGCACCCTGGGCATCAGCTCGGGGTCGTACGCGGCGACCGAGGCGGCCAACGCGGCCGCGGCCGGCTAGGAGGTCAGTCATGAGCGACTTGGGTATTTTGCCCCCGGAGGTCACCTCCGCGATGATCTACGCGGGCCCGGGCTCCGGGTCGATGATGGCGGCGGCCGCCGCCTGGAACGGGATCGCCGCCGAACTGAACGCTGCCGCCCTGGGCTACGACCAGATCGTCACCCAGCTGGCCGGCGAGGAGTGGCTGGGGCCCGCCTCGGCGTCGATGGCGTCGGCGGCGCAGCCATACGTGCAGTGGATGACGACCACCGCCGGTCAGGCCGAGGAGTCCGCCGCTCAGGCGCAGAACGCCGCGGCGGCCTACGAGACCGTGCTCGCCTCGGTGGTTCCGCCGCCGCTGATCGCGCTCAACCGCACGGAGCTGTCGCAGGCGATGGCGACCAACGTGCTGGGGCAGAACAACGGGATCATCTCCCAGCTCGAGGCCCAGTACCAGGAATTCTGGGCGCAGAACGCCGCGGCGATGTACAACTACGCCGGTCAGTCCGCGGCGGCGGCCAAGGTGACGCCGTATCAGAACGCGCCGACGGTTGCCAATCCCGCCGCCGCGGCCGTCACGCAGTCCGCGGCGCCGGCCGCCTCGATCCAGCAGACCCTGCAGAGCTACCTCACCCAGATCCAGAGCGCGCTGGGCTCCCTCGCCACGCCGGGTTCGACGACCGCGCTGGTGAACCAATTCGGGGCCAACAACCCGCTGACCGAACTCTGGTTCCTCATCAGCGGCCAGACGACGCTGCCGACCAACATCGGTACGTTCCTGGGCGGTTACTCCAACTACGCGAGCTTCTTCTACAACACCGAGGGTCTGCCGTACTTCAGCGTTGGTATGGGCAACTTCGGTGTGCAGATGGCCAAGACCCTCGGGGCGATCACCGGTCCCGCGGCGGCGGCGGCCGCGGTGCCCAAGGGCCTGCCCGGGCTGGGCGGCCTGCTGGGCGGTGGCGCCGGTGGCGCGGCGGCGCACTTGGGCAGCGCGACGTCCATCGGCAAGCTGTCGGTGCCGGTCTCGTGGACCGGGGCCACCGCGCCGACGGCTGCCGCGGCCCACGCCATCCCGGTCAGCAGCATCAGCGCTGCCCCGGAGGCCGCCGGCGGACCCGGAAACCTGCTCGGCGGCATGCCGCTGGCGGGTGCCGGCGCCGGCGGGGGCAGCGGTGCCGGACCCCGGTACGGGTTCCGTCCCACCGTCATGGCGCGGCCGCCCCTCGGCGGGTAGCCGGCCGCACTGCAACATCGCGCCGCGGGCGCAGGCAAGTCGCCTGCGCCCGCGGTGGCGTTCTGGGCGAGTGGCCACTCGGCTTCGCCCTTTCCGATAACCCCTTGACGAGCCGCTCGCGACCATCGATTGCGGTCGCCTCACGGCCCCTCGGCAAACCCCGACGGGGGCATTTTCTGCGGCCGGATTTTTAACCGCCGCGACGGCCGTTGTTCTCTCAACCGGGCCGGACCGCTCCGGTCACCCGAACCGCAGCCGGGTGTATTCCGGCACATTCCCGCAGGTGGCGACGGCGTTTGGGACGCCTCACCGACCCGATCCGGGTCAGGTAGCGCTCCCGGGTCACCGATGCGTCGCGACGGGCCCGCACTGACCGCCCGGATCGGCTTGGCGCGGTGGCGGATTCCGGCATTTAGCCTCAAGCGAACGCTTTGCCGAACGGTCCCGTCGTCAACCGAAGTTGCGGAGAAACCATGTCGCTCGAGTCCGGGGGTTCCTAGGTGCTCGACTTCGGGGCGCTGCCGCCAGAGATCAACTCAGGCCGGATGTATGCCGGCCCGGGTTCCGCGTCGATGGTGGCCGCGGCGTCGGCGTGGGATGGGGTGGCCGCCGAGTTGAGCCTGACGGCGAGCGGCTACACGTCGACGATCGCCGAGTTGACCGGCTCGCTGTGGCTGGGCCCGGCCGCGCAATCCATGGTGGCCGCGGCCGCCCCCTATATCTCGTGGCTCGGTACCGCGGCCATCCTGGCTGAGGAGACCGCCAACCAGGCCCGGGCGGCCGCGGCGGCGTTCGAAGCCGCGTTCGCGCTGACGGTGCCCCCTCCGGTCGTCGCGGCCAACCGGGTGCTGTTGATGACGCTCGTCGCCACCAATTTCTTCGGGCAGAATTTCCCGGCGATCGCGGCCACCGAGGCCCAGTACGCGGAGATGTGGGCCCAGGACGCCACGGCGATGTACGGCTATGCGAGCGCCTCGGCGACCGCCACGCGGCTGAACGCGTTCGGCGAGCCGGCGCAGACCACCGATCAGAACGGGCCGGCCGCCCAGGCCGCAGCCGTGAGCCAGGCCGTCGCCACGCCCGCGGGAACCTCCGCGCCGCAAGCGGCCACCGGCCTGTCCCTGACCCCGGACACCATCTCGGTCACGTCGATCTTCACGTCGATAAACCAAGCGCTGCAACAGCTTTCGACGGGCGCGCTGGCCTCGCCGCTGAACCCCTACAACTGGTGGATCGTCCAGCAGTTCGCCAACCTCAACGTGACGAACCGGACGGCGTTGTCCCGGCTGGGCGTCGGGCTCCCGTACTTCTCGGTCGGGATGATGAGCTTCGCGGGCTCGATCGCCCAGCAGTTGACTTTTGGCCCCGGCGGGTCGACGGTCGGCGCGCAAGGCGCCTGGTATGCGACACCCCAGTTTGCGGGCCTGCACTTCGGCGCCGTGGCGGGCGGCCTGGGAAGTCCCGGCGGCGTGGCGGCGAACTTGTCCTCGGCCACCAAGATCGGGGGTCTGTCGGTGCCGCAGGCGTGGGCCGGTTCGCCCGCCGCGGTGGAACAGCAAGCCGCCCAGGCGCTCGCCGTCGACTACGCCACCGACCCGCCGGGCGCCGGCGCCAACGGGCTGCTGCGCGGCATGCCGATGGGCACCGGCAGCCGGCGCGCCGGCTCCGCCTGGCCGCCCCGCGAATACGGCTTCAGGCGCAGCGTGCTCGCCCGTCCACCATCCGCGGGATGACGCACATGCCCGACGACAAGCGCGCAGCTCGCGCCCGGCCGCCCGAATCGCACGCCACCCGGTTGTGCGCGACAAGCGCGGTATGGCCAAGCGCGGCAAGCGATTTCGTAATGATCGAGTCGGCTACGGAGGCGGCCACGGCGGCCGCGACTGGTTAGGAGTCAGGAAATGGCAATCGATTTTGGTGCGTTACCGCCGGAGATCAACTCGGCGCGCCTCTATTCCGGTCCGGGGTCGACTCCGCTCGTGACTGCGGCCTCGGCGTGGAACTCGCTGGCCGCCGAACTGAATGCCGCGGCCCTGGGCTACGAGAGCGTGGTGACCCAGCTGACGAGCGAGGAATGGCTGGGTCCGGCCTCCGGATCGTTGGCGGCGGCGGCGCAACCGTACGTGGCATGGGTGAGCGCGACCGCGGCCCAGGCCGAGCAGGCCGCCACGCAGGCCAGCGCGGCCGCCGCGGCCTATGAGGCCGCGTTCGCCGGGGTCGTGCCGCCGCCGCTCATCGCGGCAAACCGGGCCGAGTTGGCCCAGGCGGTGCAGACCAACCTGCTCGGTCAGAACACCGGGATCATCGCGCAGCTGGAGGCGCAGTACGGCGAATTCTGGGCCCAGGACGCCGCGACGATGTACAGCTATGCCGGCAACTCGGCGTCGGCTTCCACGGTCACGCCGTTCACCGCGGCACCGGCGGTCGCCAGTCCCGCCGCTTCGAGCACCCAGGCCGCCGCGACAAGCGCGGCGGCGACCACCTCGGTCGGCTCGATACAGAATCAGATCAACAGCGCCATCAGCCAGATCACCGCGCAGCTGACCAGCCTGGCGTCGCCGTTCTACACGCCGCTGCAGCAGGAATGGTGGTATTTCGCGTCGAGCACCGGTCCGCTGTCCTCGGTGTGGCAGCTGTTGTTCGGGAGCCCCACGTTCCCCGGTTCCAGCCTTTCGTCGTTCATGTCTGCGATCTCGCCGTACGCCGGCGTCTTCTACAACACCGAGGGTCTGCCCTACTTCAGCATCGGTATGGCCAACTCCATGACCCAGACGGCAAAAACGGTCGGCGCGATCGGCGGTGCGGCGCCGGCGGCGGCCGCCGCGATCCCGAAAGGCCTGCCCGGGCTGGGAGGGTTGCTCGGCGGCGGCGCGCCTGTCGCGGCGCACTTGGGGAGCGCGACCTCGCTCGGCAAGCTGTCGGTGCCGGCGTCCTGGTCGGGCCCCGTCACGACGCCCAGCCACGCCACCGCCATACCCGTCAGCAACGTCCGGGAGGCGCCCGATGCGGGAGCCGGAAACCTCCTGGGCGGCATGCCCCTGGCGGGGGTGGGCACCGGCGGATCCGGCGCGGGGCCGCGCTACGGATTCAAGCCGGTCGTGATGGCCCGTCCGCCCGCGGCCGGATAGCGGGGGCCGGCCGGCGATGATATTTGCTCCCGCGCGATTTCGTCCCGCTGGTGATAAGCTCCATACGTGCTGGCCAGCAGGCTTCCCACTGCGCCTCCGGAGGGCACGCTCTGGAGGTTTGCTGTGACCGTCCTGTGAACGCCAGCGGTGAGGGCCCGACGCTGTTAGTGTGTCGTTACCAAAAGTGAATTCGCCGTGCCATCCAGTGAACAATTGCCAACGGGTGGCTTCGGGGCCGACTTGAAACAGACGTTGTCATCTAATCTCTTGCACAGAGCGGTGCGGAGGAACTTGAGGAGGGAAAAGTATGTCGTTCGTTACCACACAGCCTGAGGCGTTGGCCGCCGCGGCCGGGAGCCTGCAGGGGATCGGCTCGTCGCTGAGCGCGCAGAACGCCGCCGCGGCTGCCCCCACGACCGGGGTGGTGCCCGCCGCGGCCGACGAGGTGTCGGCGCTGACCGCGGCCCAGTTCGCCGCGCACGCGCAGATGTACCAGGCCGTCAGCGCGCAGGCGGCCGCCATTCACGAGCAGTTCGTGAGCACCCTTGGCATCAGCTCGGCGTCCTACGCCGCGACCGAAGTCGCCAATGCGGCGGCCGCGGGCTGATCGGATTCACGGTTAACGCCTTCGACGGAATCCGCACCGGCGTGGATTCCATGGCGATCGTCCGGCGACTATGGCGCCGGGGCCTGACGACTGGGCCGAAGCAGCGTTCCGGGGGGACCAGCTTCCTGTATGAGGCTCGGCGGTGCGTTTCCGCGTAACCGTCCGGGTCGTCGTTCACCACAACTGAAAACAAGTCACTCAGAATTAAGGAGACAGCCAACATGGCAACACGTTTTATGACCGACCCGCACGAGATGCGGGCGATGGCGGGCCGTTTCGAGGTCCACGCGCAGACC
>NZ_LZJH01000097.1:0-790 GCF_001666745.1 Mycobacterium sp. E2699
AACTCGGCACAGGCGTCGGCGATCATGGCCACCGTCTCCGTGGGGGACTGGACCGGCGTGCTGCCGAAACCGAAGTAAATCGGCGGTTTTCCCGCGGCGATCCAGGACGCGACCTCGTCATCGGTGTCCGCGCCCAACTCCAGCGTCAGCGCACCCACGAAGGGCCGCTTGCCATTCCATTCCGCCGCGAGCCCCGGGAAAACCGCCTCGTCGTAGGCCTGCAGCTCCAGCGTTCCGGCTTCGGCCATCCGTTGCCACGCCGAAACCGTCGTCGGCGGGAGACCCAGTTCCCGGCGTTGCGCGTCCTCCTCCGCCTTGGTGATGCGCGAGTACAGCCACCAGCCGGCCGTCAGTGTCGTGCGGACCACGGGCGCCGGTGACGGCAGGAAGGGGACACCGAGCTGACCGTTGACCCGCACCGGGAAGTGATGCAGCCCTGCGACCGGAATGTCGTAGTACTCGGCGACATTCGCGACCACCCCGTGGTAGGTCTGGCCCGTCACCAACAGGTCGGCACCGTCGGCCAGCGCGGTGAGCGTCCGGCTCATCTCCGCCCAGCCCTCGACGAAAAGCGCTTTCAGGTCGCGGACGAAGCGCGCCGGATTCTGCACCTTGAAGGCGTTGTGGGTGAAATCCGCGACGGCCACCACCTGCTCCCGCGTGTCCGGCCCATAGCACACGGCGGGCACGCCGGCGGCCTCGACGAAGTCAACCAGGTTGGGCGGCACGCCCACCCGCACCTCGTGCCCGCGGCGCTGCAGTTCGCGACCGACGGCCGCGAGGGGCTCGA
>NZ_LZJH01000098.1:0-1109 GCF_001666745.1 Mycobacterium sp. E2699
AGTTGCCCAGCTGCGCGACCGTCGCCGACGCGCTGGCGTGGTAGCCGCTCATCGCGGCGACATCCTGGGCCCACATCTGCTCGTATTCGGCCTCGGCCGCCGCGATCGCCGGCGCGTTCTGGCCGAACAGGTTGGAGTTCACCAACGACACCAGGTTGGAGCGGTTGGCCGACACCACCACCGGATGCACCGTCGCCGCCAACGCCGACTCAAACGCACCGGCCACCGCTTTGGCCTGCGCGGCCGCACTCGCAGCTTGAGACGCCGCCGAGGTCAACCACGCCGAATACGGAACGGCTGCGGCGGCCATCGCCGCGGATGCAGGACCCTGCCACGCGTGACCAGCCAACGCCGAGGTCACCGAGGAAAACGATCCCGCGGCCGCACTCAACTCATCGGCCAGCCCGTCCCACGCCGCAGCGGCCGCCAACATTGGCGCTGACCCGGCACCGGAGAACATCCGGGACGAATTGATCTCCGGCGGGAGCACCAAAAAGCTCATGACCGCGGTCCCTTCTCAGCAGCGAGCCCCGGGAGCCAAAGTGTGCCGTTGCTCGGGTTCGCACGCAACCGCGACTGCGAGCGCTTGATCCCTGCGGTCCGGTCCGCAACGATCGTGCGGCGGCCGGGATTGGATTCCCGCCTAACGGGGTATGGGGCAGGCCGGAGAATGTACGTTGCTCCAGTGGCTGCTGAAGGTCTGATCAACGACGATCGAGGGGAGCAGTGATGAACTTTTCGGTGTTTCCGCCCGAGGTCAACTCGGTGCTCCTGCTTGATGGGCCGGGCCCGGGGCCGATGCTGGAGGCGGCGGCGGCCTGGGACGGGATCCGCAGTGAGTTGAGCGCGGCGGCAAGCGCATTCAGCTCCGTGACCTCGGACCTGGCCGGGCAGGCCTGGCAGGGCCCGTCGGCGGCGTCCATGACCAACGCGGCCGCCGGGTACGTGGACTGGCTGGGCGGGGCGGCCGCGCAAGCCGAGCAGTCGGCGGCCCAGGCGCGGGCGGCGGCCGTCGCCTACGAGGCCGCGCTGGCGACCATCGTGGACCCCGGGTCGATCACGGCCAATCGCGGCCAGCTGGTGTCGCTGGTGAACTCCAACCTGTGCTG
>NZ_LZJH01000099.1:0-121683 GCF_001666745.1 Mycobacterium sp. E2699
CGTCGGCGCGCGCCCTGCGCGTGGACAAACTGACCCTGGCCGCGCTGGAGGCGACCCTCACCGGGCCGCCGCCGCCCGTGCAGCAGGCGCTGGCCGCGGACGCGGCACGGCTGCGGGCCCGCGCCGAATCTCTTGCCGCCCAGTTGCCCGGGGCGGTGGCGGTGGAATGCGTTGCGGCCGTGGGCGGCGGCGGGGCGCCGGGCGTCGAGCTGCCCAGCGCGGCCGTCAGCCTGCCCGAGTCCTACGCCGCGGCGCTGCGCGCCGGCACCCCGCCGGTCGTCGGGCGCATCGAGTCCGGCCGGTGCCTGCTGGACCTGCGCACCGTGGCGCCGGAGGACGACGCGCTGCTGGCGGCGGCGGTGCTGGCATGTTCGTCCTAGCCACCGCCGGGCACGTCGACCACGGCAAGTCGACCCTGCTGCACCGGCTCACCGGCATGTGGCCGGACCGGCTGGCCGAGGAGCAGCGCCGCGGCCTGACCATCGACCTCGGCTTCGCCTGGACCGAGCTCGCCGGCCGGCAGCTGGCATTCGTCGACGTACCGGGCCACGAGCGGTTCGTGGCCAACATGCTGGCCGGATTGGGGCCGGTTCCGGCGGTCGTGTTCGTCGTCGCGGCCACCGAGGGTTGGATGCCACAGTCGGAGGAGCATCTCGCCGCGCTGGACGCCCTCGGGGTGCGCCATGGGCTCGTCGTCATCAGCAAGGCCGACCTCGCCGACCCGGGCCCGGCCGTCGCTCAGGTGTCCGAGCGCCTGGCCGCCACCTCGCTGGCCGGGGCCCCCGTCGTGCCCGGCACCGACCTGGTCGGGGTGCGCGCCGAATTGCTGGCGCTGACCGACCGGCTCCCGCCCCCGGATCCCGGCGCCGACGTCCGGCTGTGGGTCGACCGTTGTTTCACCGTCCGGGGTTCCGGCACGGTCGTGACCGGCACGCTGGCCGCGGGCACGGTCCGGGTGGGCGACGAACTGGAGCTCGCCGGTCGGCGCGTCACCGTCCGCGCGCTGCAGTCACTGGGCCGCGACCAGCCCGCCGTCGGCGCGGTGGCCCGGGTCGCGCTCAACCTGCGCGGCGTGGACCGCCACGACGTCGCCCGCGGCGATACCGTTCGGGCGCCGGGCGTCTGGCTGGACACCGCGGAGATCGACGTCGCCCTGCGGTCGGCGGACGCTTTGCACCGCCAGCTCGTCCTGCACATCGGATCCGCCGCCGTTCCGGTGCAGGTCCGTCGACTGGGAGCGGGTGCGGCCCGGCTGCGGCTGGCGAGGCCACTGCCGCTGCGGGTTTCGGACGTCGGGTTGCTGCGCGATCCCGGGGAGCACCGGATCGCGGCGGGCATCGAAGTGCTCGACGTCCGCCCGCCGGGGCTGCGCCGCCGGGGCGCG
Organism: Mycobacterium sp. E2699; assembly: GCF_001666745.1. NCBI lineage: Bacteria > Bacillati > Actinomycetota > Actinomycetes > Mycobacteriales > Mycobacteriaceae > Mycobacterium > Mycobacterium sp. E2699. The sequence goes on from NZ_LZJH01000099.1 coordinate 1,385, forward strand.
GCCCGCGACCGCGCGACGGAACTGGCCACCGGCCGCGCCCGTCCGCCCGACTGCGCGCGGGCGGTCGAACTGCGCGCCATGGGCCTACCGCTTGCCGGGCTTCGGGTGGGTGACTGGGTGGTGGACCCGCAGTGGTGGGCCGCGCGCCGCGACTTCGCGACCGCGGCGGTGCGGCGCTGGGCCGACGAGCACGACGTCGCGGCGGGGATGCCGCTGGAGGCGCTGCGCCAGCGCGCCGGGCTGCCCGCCGCGGAACTCGTGGCGCCGCTGCTCGACGGCACCGGGCTACAGGTGGCCGACGGGTTGGTCCGCGCGCCGGGCGCCGGCCTCCCGCCCCGCGTCGACAAGGCAGTGCGCGCGATCGAGGAGTGGCTGGCCGCCGAGCCCTTCCGCGCACCCGAGGCCGACGAACTGGCCGACCTCAAGCTCGGCCCGCGCGAGCTGGCCGCGGCGGTCCGAGCCGGGCGGCTGACCCGGGTCGCCGACGGCATCGTGCTCGGGCCCGACGCGTTCGATCGCGCCGCCGGGATCCTCGCTCAGCTGGTGCAGCCGTTCACCGTGAGCGAGGCGCGCCGCGCGCTGGGCACTACCCGGCGGGTCGCCGTGCCGTTGCTCGAGCAGCTCGACGCGCGACGGGTGACGCGGCGCGGGGGCGACGGCAACCGCACGGTCGTCTGATCACTCGGCCAGCGGGCCGCGCTACAGCCGCTCCCTGACCGCCGCCGACAACCGCGCGCCGTCGGCCTTTCCGGCCGCGATCGCGGTGGCCGCCTTCATCACCAGTCCCATCTGCTTCATCCCCGGCCGCTCGCCGATCTCCTCGGCGACCTGTGCGATCGCGGTGTCGGCGACGTCGGCGAGCTCGGCCTCGGTGAGCGGCGTGGGCAGGTACTCGTCGATGATCCGCGCCTCGGCGTGCTCGTTCGCCGCAAGCTCACCGCGACCGTTTTGGGTGTAGATCTCGGCCGCCTCGCCGCGCTTCCGCGATTCCCTGGCCAGCACCTTGAGGACTTCGTCGTCGGAGAGCTCGCGGGCCTGCTTGCCGGAGACCTCCTCGGTCTGGATCGCGGCCAGCAGCATGCGCAGGGTTGCCGTTCGCAACTTGTCCTGCGCCTTCATCGCCTGGGTCAGGTCGGTCCGCAGCCGGGATTTGAGTTCCGCCATGCCTGGGACCCTACGCGCCGGCGCGTCGGTCAAGATTGTGAAATGCCCGGACCGCCGACAGGATGGAGCCCATGACCAACGACGCGCCCGGCCGCAGGGCAGATTTCAGGCCTGGTTTCAAAGGCCGCCGCCCACGGTGAACGCGTCGCCGCCTGGTTATCCGGTTGTTCCCCCGCCCGGGGCGTACGCGCCGCCCGGCTACGGCCCGCCACCGGGCTACGGTCCACCACCCGGCTACGGCCCGCCACCCGGCTACGGCCCGACATACGGCTACGGTCCACCACCGGGATACGGGCCGGCACCGGGATACGGCCCGGCATACGGATACGGTCCGGCGCCGGGGTACGCGCCGCCATACAGTCCGCCGCAATTCGCTCCCGGCGCGATCAAACCCGGAATCATCCCGCTGCGCCCCCTGACGCTCAGCGACATCTTCAACGGCGCGGTCGGCTACGTCCGCGCCAACCCCAAGGCGACGCTGGGGCTGACCGCGATGGTGGTCGTGGTCATGCAGCTGATCTCGCTGGTCGCCACGTTCGGCCCGTTGGCCGCGTACGGCCGGATCACGATCGCGCGCTCGAACGAGCTGAGCGGCGGGATCGTGGGCGCCTGGATGGCGTCGATGGCCGCCGGGATGCTGGTCACCTGGCTGGGCGGCATGCTGCTGTCCGGCATGCTGACCGTCATCGTGGGGCGCGCGGTGTTCGGCTCCCCGATCACCATCGGCGAGACCTGGGCCAAGATCCGGGGCCGGCTGTTGCCGCTGCTCGGGCTGGCGCTGCTCGAAGCCGCCGTGGTGGCGGCGCTTTTCGGGCTGGTGGCGGTGGTGATCGCGCTGTTGGCCGTGGCCGGCGGCCCGGGGCCGGCGGTGCTGTTGGGCCTGCCGATGGTGCTCGTGACGATCGCTTTGCTGGTCTACCTCTACACCGTGGTGTTGTTCGCGCCCGTACTGATCGTCCTCGAAAGGCTGCCCGTCTTCGAGGCGATCGCCAGATCGTTCGCGCTGGTCCGCAACGGCTTCTGGCGGGTGCTGGGGATCCGGACGCTGACCTTCATCGTGGCGTCCTTCATCGGCAACGCCGTCGCGGCACCGTTCAGCATCGGCGGCGAGATCCTGGTGGCGACCATGACCCCGTCCACCGGCGCGTTCCTGCTGAGCACCGCGATCGCGTCCGTGGGTTCGGCGATCGGCCAAATCATCACCGCGCCGTTCAACGCCGGTGTCATCGTGCTGCTCTACACCGACCGCCGCATGCGGGCCGAGGCGTTCGACCTGGTGCTGCAGAGCGGGGCCGCCGGCGGGCCTCCCACGGCCGAGTCCACCGACAACCTCTGGCTGACCCGGCCGGTTTAGGGACCCACGAACCGTGCCTTCGATCGACATCGACCGCGATGCCGCCCATCAGGCCGCGCAGATCGAACTTAACAAGCCGATCTATTCCAAGGACTCCGCGGCCCGCCAATTCGCCGAGTGGGTCAACGAGCAGCTGTACCGGCTCCTCGAGAAGACCGCGAAGATACCGGGCGGATGGTTCACCACCACCGTGCTCCTGGTCCTGTTGGCCGTCGCGGTGGTGGTCGCCATCCACGTCGCACGACGCACCATGCGGACCAACCGCGGCGGCGACTACCGGTTGTTCGAGGCCGCCCAGCTCACCGCCGCCCAGCATCGCGCCACCGCCGAAAGCTTTGCGGCAGAGGGCAACTGGTCGGCCGCGATTCGGCACCGGCTGCGCGCCGTCGCGCGTCAGCTCGAGGAGAGCGGCGTCCTGGAACCGGCCCTGGGCCGCACCGCCAACGAACTGGCCCGGGACGCCGGCGCCGCGCTCCCCCACCTGTCGAGCGAATTATCCGAGGCCGCAACGGCTTTCAATGACGTGACCTACGGTGAGCGGCCCGGCACCGAGGCCGCTTACCGGATGATCGCGGCCCTCGACGACCACCTGCGGTCACGCGGGCCGGCCGCCCCCGCGACGGCGGGGCAGCCCGCGGCGACCGAAGCATGGGCCCAGGTCCGGTGACGGCAAGCATCGGGACCCCTCGGGCAGCCGGGACCGGGTCGGCGGCGCGGCGGTGGCGGCCGTGGGCCGGGGTGCTTCTCACCATTGTGGTGCTGGCGGTCATCGCCGGCGTGGGCGCCTACCTCAGCGCACCGCGGCCCGGGGCCCGGATGGATGCGGAATCGACCTCCCCCGACGGGGCGCACGCGCTGGTGACGCTGCTGCGCGACGGCGGGGTCGAGGTGGTGGTCGCCGGCACCGTCGGCGACGTCGAGCAAGCGGCCCGGCCCGGCACGCAAATCCTGGTGGCGCAGAGCCAGTTCCTCACCGACCCCGCGCTGCTGGACCGGCTGGCGAAGGTCCCCGGTGATCTGCTGCTGGTGGAACCGACGGCGCGAACCCGCGAAGCGCTGATGCCGGGGGTGCGAATGGCGGTGGGCAGCATCTCCTTTGACAGCAACCCGAATTGCACTCTGCGCGAGGCGAATCGCGCCGGATCGGTTCGGTTCGGGCCGAGCGACACCTATAAGGCCACCGATGCGCGGACGATGACCAGCTGCTACGACGGGGTGCTGATCCGGTATCGCGAGAACGGGCGGACCGTCACGGCGGTCGGCAACACCGACTTCATGACCAACGGGAGCCTGTTGCAGTCCGGCAACGCCGCCCTGGCGATGAACCTCGCGGGCGACCGGCCCCGCCTCATCTGGTACGCACCCCACCGCGTTGAGGGCGAAACAGCGTCGCCCTCATCAGTTTTCGACTTGATCCCGGAGAACGTCATTTGGATCGTCTGGCAGCTGTGCCTGGTCGTGCTGCTGGTCGCATTGTGGAAGGGCCGGCGGCCCGGCCCGCTGGTGGCCGAGGAATTGCCCGTGGTGGTCCGCGCGTCGGAGACCGTCGAGGGCCGCGCCCGGCTCTACCGGTCCCGGCGGGCACGGGATCGCGCCGCCGCGGCTTTGCGCACCGCCACCGTGCAGCGGCTGCTGCCCCGCCTGGGCCTGGGCCCGGGTGCGCCCGCGCCGGTGGTGGTGACCACCGTGGCCCAACGCTGCGGCGCCGACGCGGGATTCGTCTCCTACCACCTGTTCGGGCCGCCGCCGGCCACCGACCACGACCTGTTACACCTTGCCCGTGTGCTCGACGACATCGAAAGGCAGGTCACACACACGTGACGCAACCATCTCCCGCCCAGACGCCTGATCCTGAGTCGTCCGGCTCTCCCCCGCAAGCGGGTGGGGTCCCCGCACCGCAGGGGAGTACCCCCCCTTCGGGGCCGCATCGTTCCGGGACCGAAGCCGATTCGGCGCGCGAGGCGCTGCTGGCGTTGCGAACCGAGCTGGCCAAGGCCGTCGTCGGGCAGGAGGGCGTAGTCAGCGGCTTGGTGATCGCGCTGCTCTGCCGGGGCCACGTGCTGCTGGAAGGTGTTCCGGGAGTGGCGAAGACGCTGCTGGTGCGGTCGCTTGCGGCCGCCCTGCAACTGGAGTTCAAGCGGGTGCAGTTCACACCCGACCTGATGCCCGGCGACGTGACGGGTTCGCTGGTCTACGACACCCGCACCGCCGCATTCGAATTCCGCCGCGGCCCGGTGTTCACCAACCTGCTGCTGGCCGACGAGATCAACCGCACCCCGCCCAAGACGCAGGCCGCGCTGCTCGAGGCGATGGAAGAGCGCCAGGTCAGCGTGGAAGGCGAGGCGAAGCCGCTGCCCGACCCGTTCATCGTCGCCGCGACGCAGAACCCGATCGAATACGAGGGCACCTATCAGCTGCCCGAAGCCCAATTGGATCGCTTTTTGCTCAAGCTGAACGTAACGCTGCCCGCGCGCGACGCGGAGATCGCCATCCTGGCCCGGCACGCGCACGGCTTCGATCCCCGCGACCTGTCGGCGATCAAGCCGGTGGCCGGGCCGTCCGAGCTGGCCGCCGGGCGGCACGCCGTGCAACAGGTCCTGGTCGCCGACGAGGTGCTGGGCTACATCGTCGACATCGTCGGGGCCACGCGCTCGTCCCCGGCGCTGCAGCTGGGGGTGTCACCGCGCGGGGCGACGGCGCTGCTGGGCACCGCCCGCTCCTGGGCGTGGCTGTCCGGCCGCAGCTACGTCACCCCCGACGACGTCAAGGCCATGGCCCGCCCGACGCTGCGGCATCGGGTGATGCTGCGCCCGGAGGCCGAGCTCGAAGGGGCCACGCCCGACGGCGTGCTCGACGGGATTCTGGCGTCGGTTCCGGTGCCGCGCTAGATGATCGTGACCGGACGTACCGGGTTGGTGGCGCTGATCTGCGTCCTGCCCATCGCGGCATCACCCTGGCCCGCAAGGGCTTTCGTGATTCTGCTCGCGGCCCTGGCGACGGTGGTCGTCGTCGACGCGGCGCTGGCGGCCAGCACCCGCGGGCTGCGCTACGTCCGTTCGCCGGACTGCTCGGCCCGCCTCGCCCAGCAGGTGGACGTCGACCTGGTGATTCACAACGACGGTCGCCGCCGGTTCCGCGGGCAGGTGCGCGACGCCTGGCCGCCCAGCGCGCGGGCCGAACCGCGCAGTCATTCCCTCAACGTCCCCGCCGGGGAACACCGGCGCGTGCAGACCCGGCTGCGACCGGTTCGCCGCGGCGATCAGCGCGCGGCCCGGGTCACCGCCCGATCGATCGGGCCGCTGGGCCTGGCCGGACGGCAGGGTTCGCAGTCGGTGCCCGGGCAGGTGCGGGTGCTGCCGCCGTTCTTGTCGCGCAAGCACCTGCCGTCGCGGCTGGCCAAACTGCGGGAGATCGACGGCCTCTTGCCCACCCTGATACGCGGTCAGGGAACCGAATTCGATTCCCTGCGCGAGTATGTCGTCGGCGACGACGTGCGCTCGATCGACTGGCGAGCGACCGCGCGGCGCGCAGACGTCGTCGTTCGCACCTGGCGGCCGGAACGCGACCGGCGCGTGGTCATCGTGCTCGACACCGGGCGCACGGCGGCGGGCCGCGTCGGGGTCGACCCGACGGCCACCGACCCGGCCGGCTGGCCCCGGCTGGACTGGGCGATGGACGCCGCGCTGCTGCTGGCGGCGCTCGCGTCGCGGGCCGGTGATCACGTCGACTTCCTCGCCCACGACCGGGTGAGCCGCGCCGGTGTGTTCGGCGCGTCGCGCACCGAACTGCTCGCCCAACTGGTCGATGCCATGGCCCCGCTGCAGCCGGCGCTGCTCGAACCCGATTGGCGGGCAATGGTTGCCGCCGTTCTGCGGCGCACCAGGCGCCGTTCGCTGGTGGTGCTGCTGACCGACCTCAACGCGACCGCCCTGGACGAGGGCCTGGTGCCGGTGCTGCCCCGGCTGTCGGCCAAACATCACGTGATGATCGCCGCCGTCGGCGATCCGCGCGTCGACCAGATGGCGGCGGGGCGCGCGGACGCGGCGGCCGTCTACGACGCGGCGGCCGCCGAACGCTCCCGCAACGATCGGCGCGCGATCGCGACGCGGCTGCGCCACGGCGGGGTGGACGTCGTCGACGCCCCGCCCACCGAGATCGCGCCCACCCTTGCCGACCACTACCTGGCGATGAAAGCCACCGGCCGGCTTTAGCTTTCGGTTGGGTTGGCTACCCGGTCGGCACGACGTCGGGCGCGTCTTCCACGTCGCCGGTCTCACCGGCCCGGGCCGCCCGGCGACCGAAATACACGATGTACGACAGGAATGCCGCCTCGGCGATGACGCCGACGCCCACCCGCACGAACGTCGGCAACGGGGACGGCGTCACCAACGCTTCGATCAACCCCGAGACCAGCAACACCACCGCCAGGCCGACGGCGACCGAGACCACGCCGCGGCCCCGTTCGGCGAGCACCTGCCCGCGCGGCCGGTCCCCGGGCGAAATCACCGACCAGCCCAACCGCATCCCCGTTGCCCCCGCCAGGAATACCGCCGTCAGCTCCAGCAGTCCGTGCGGGGCCAACAGCCCCAACAGGATGCCGCCCTTGCCGGCCTGGAACATCAGCCCCGCGATCAGCCCCAGGTTGGCGGCGTTGTTGAACAGGATGAGCGGGATCGGCAGCCCCAACACGACCGACATCGCGATGCATTGCGCCGATACCCAGGAGTTGTTGGTCCACACCTGCAATGCGAACGCCGCGGCGGGGTGTTCGCTGTAATACGACGCCACATCGTGATTGACCAATTCGTCTATGTCGCTTGGTGTTCCGAGGGCGGACTGCACCTCCGGATTGACGGCCACCCAGATTGCGATGACCACCACGACGGCGAAGAAGGCCACCGCCGTGCCGGCCCACCACCGCCACGTGCGGTACGCGACCACCGGAAACGAGACCGTCCAAAACCGGGCGAACGTGCTGCTCAGCGGCGCGTGCGCGCCGGTCACCGCGGAGCGGGCGCGCGCGACCAGGCTGGAGAGCCGGCCGATCAGCAGCGAGTCCGACGACGCCGACCGCAGCATCGAGAGGTGCGTGGACACCCGCTGGTAGAGCTCGACGAGTTCGTCGACCTCGGCACCGCTCAGGGACCGCCGCCTCTTGACCAATTGGTCGAGCCGGTCCCACGTTCCGCGATGGGTCAGCACGAATGCGTCGACGTCCACCCTGCGCAGCCTAATCGGCCTGTACCGTTCGGTGTTATGTCGGAGGTGGTGACCGGGGACGCCGTGGTGCTCGATGTGCAGATCGCCCAGTTGCCGGTGCGGGCGGTGGGCGCACTGATCGACATCGCGGTGATCTTTGTCGGTTATCTGCTCGGCCTGATGTTGTGGGCGGCCACCCTCACCCAGTTCGACAGCGCGCTGAGCGCCGCCATCCTGCTCATCTTCACGGTGCTGGTGATCGTCGGGTATCCGTTGGTGTTCGAAACCGCCTCGCGGGGGCGCTCGGTCGGCAAGATGGTGATGGGCCTGCGAGTGGTGTCCGACGACGGAGGCCCGGAACGCTTCCGGCAGGCGCTGTTTCGCGCGCTGGCCTCGGTGGTCGAGATCTGGATGCTCGCGGGGAGTCCCGCCGTCATCTGCAGCATCTTGTCGCCGAAGGCAAAGCGCATCGGCGACATCTTCGCCGGCACGGTGGTGATCAGCGAACGCGGGCCGCGATCCGATCCACCGCCGGTGATGCCGCCACCGCTGGCGTGGTGGGCTTCCTCGCTGCAGTTGTCCGGCCTGGACGCCGGCCGGGCGGAGGTTGCGCGCCAATTCCTTTCCCGCGCACCGCAACTCGACCGCCATCTACGTCAACAGATGGCGTACCGAGTCGCGGGTGACGTCGTTTCGCGGATCGCTCCGCCACCGCCTCCCGGCGCCCCGCCGGAGCTGGTGCTCGCCGCCGTGCTCGCCGAGCGACATCGCCGTGAGCTGGCGCGGCTCCGCCCGGCAATGCCTCCCGCCGGACCCTGGCCGGCGCCGGGTCCGCCCCCTTGGCCGACCGCGCCACCGGCGCCCGCGCCGCCACACCAGCCGGAGGCGGCGCGCCCGCAGGCGGGACCGGCGACCGGCGGCTTTTCGCCGCCGGTCTGAGCCGTAGCGCGGCGAAGCCGGCCTAGCCAGAGACGGCCGCCGCCATCAGGGCGACGTCGAGGACCAACAGCGCCCAGCCGACCAGCGGAACCGCGATGCCGCCGCGACGCTTTGCGGTGAAGAACGAGACAACAAGAACGACGAAAGCCACCACGGGTGCGCCGTAGAACGCGACGCCGAAATCGATGCCGCCGCGACCCAGGTTGGGGCAATTGTGGTCGCTGCATCCGTCGGTGCTCATCACCGCGCCGAGCGCGAACAGCATGACGATGGCCGCGGCGGGCACCGTCGCGAGCGCCAGCGCCCAGTTGACCCAGGGCCACGCGTTGCGGCCGCGGCCGGCGTCGCCCCGCGCGGGATCGGCCCCGCTCCGGGCTCCTGCGCCGACGGTCAGGTTGTTGTTTGCGTCCATCCCACAGTTCCTACCCGCGGTTCTGCGGATGCAAACCGCGCCGTTGCGCCCGGCTAGATCGCCGTTTGGGCAGGTCAGCCCGCGGTAACCGGCGATTTTCGCGGAGTCGGAATATCCTGTTGCATCGCGTTAGTTTACGATATATCGTGATAATCCGTAAGCGCACGACCGGTGCGTTTCCCCACTACGTAAGGACCACAAACAATGACCAACCCCTTCACTCCCCCCGAGGGACCATTCGCCGGCCGGCCCGGTTTCGGATTCGGTTTCGCCCCCGGCCCGGTGGACCGGCGCGCCCTGCACGACGCCCGGCGTCAGGCCCGCCGGGAATTCCGTGAACACCTCCGCGACCACGCCGGCGACCAGTTCGGCCCCGGCTTCGGCCCGGGATTCGGCCCGGGCTTCGGGCCGGGTTTCGGCCCCGGGTTCGGCTTCGGCCCGGGCGGCCGGCGCGGCGGGTGGCGTCGTGGCGGCCGCGGTCGCGGACGCCGCGGTGACGTGCGAGCGGCCATCCTGGCGCTGCTGACCGAGCGGCCGATGCACGGCTACGAAATGATCCAGCAGCTCGCCGAGCGCAGCAACGGCATCTGGCGGCCCAGCCCCGGGTCGGTGTACCCGACGCTGCAGTTGCTGGACGACGAAGGCCTCATCACCGCAAGCGAAACCGACGGCAGCAAAAAGCTTTTCACGCTGACCGACGAGGGCCGCGCGGCGGCCGAGAAGATCGAGACCCCACCGTGGGAGGAGATCGCCGAGGGCGCCGACCCCGGCCAGGTCAACCTGCGAGCGGCGATCGGCCAGTTGTTCGGCGCGGTCGCGCAATCCGCGCACACCGCCACCGCCGAGCAGCAGCAGCGCATCGTCGAGATCCTCAACAATGCCCGCCGCGAGGTCTACGGCATCCTGGGCGAGGACTGACCTCTATCGGCCGCGAGCGTGCGCGGAATGACGGCACACACGGCGTGTCGCCGCGCAGACGCGCACGCTCGCGGCCAACAGCTAGCTCACGTCGACCCAGTCCAGGGTTCGCTGCACGGCCTTTCGCCACCCCGCATACCCCGCGGTGCGCTGGTCGTCATCCCACGTCGGGGTCCAGCGCTTGTCCTCCTGCCAGTTGGCCCGCAGGTCGGACGGATCCGCCCAGAACCCGACCGCCAGCCCCGCCGCGTACGCGGCGCCGAGCGCGGTGGTCTCGGCGACCACCGGCCGCACCACGTCCACGCCCAGCACGTCCGCCTGGATCTGCATGCACAAATCGTTGCCCGTGACGCCGCCGTCGACCTTCAAAACCTCAAGGGCCACACCGGAATCGGCCTTCATCGCATCCACCACGTCGCGGCTCTGGTAGCAGATCGCCTCCAGCGTCGCGCGAGCGACATGCGCGTTGCTGTTGAACCGCGACAGCCCCACGATCGCGCCGCGGGCATCCGATCGCCAGTAGGGGGCGAACAGCCCGGAAAACGCCGGCACGAAATACACCCCGCCGTTGTCGGGAACCTGGCGAGCCAGCGATTCGCTCTGTGCGGCACCGCTGATGATGCCCAGCTGATCGCGCAGCCACTGCACCGCCGAACCGGTGACCGCGATCGAACCCTCGAGCGCGTAAACGGGTTTGGCGTCACCGAACTGGTAGCAGACTGTGGTCAACAGACCGTTGTTCGACCGCACGATCGTCTCACCGGTGTCGAGCAGCAGGAAATTTCCCGTGCCGTAGGTGTTTTTAGCCTCCCCCTCGGCCAGGCACACCTGACCGACCATCGCCGCATGCTGGTCGCCCAGGACACCGGTGATCGCCACCTCGCCGCCCACAGGTCCGGTCTCCAGCGTGACGCCGTAGGGCTGCAGCGGCGACGACGGCGCGATCGCCGGCAGCATCGCGCGTGGGATGGAGAAGAACGACAACAGCTCGTCGTCCCAGTCCAGCGTCTCGAGGTTCATCAGCATCGTGCGGCTGGCGTTGGTGACGTCGGTGACGTGCACGCCGCCCCGCGGACCTCCGGTCAGATTCCACAGCACCCACGTGTCGGCGGTGCCGAACAGGGCGTCGCCGGATTCGGCGGCCTCGCGGACCCCGTCGACGTTTTCCAGGATCCATTGCAGCTTGCCGCCCGAGAAATAAGTGGCCGGCGGCAGCCCTGCCTTCCGCCGGATCACCTCGCCGCGGCCGTCTCGCTCCAGCGCCGACGCGATCCGGTCGGTGCGGGTGTCCTGCCAGACGATCGCGTTGTAATACGGCCGTCCGGTGCGCCGGTTCCACACCAGCGTCGTCTCCCGCTGATTCGTAATTCCCAGGGCCGAAAGGTCCTTAGAAGACAGGTTGGCCCGGTTCAACACCGACATCAGCACCGACGACGTCCGCTCCCAGATCTCCACCGGGTCGTGCTCGACCCAGCCGGCGCGGGGCATGAGCTGCTCGTGCTCGAGTTGATGGCGGGCCACTTCGGCGCCGTCGTGATCGAAGATCATGCACCGGGTGCTCGTGGTGCCCTGATCGATGGCGGCTACGAATTCAGCGGACCCGGCCAACTAGCTCTCCTCCACCCAAGCGACACGTCCACGTCCATGATGGTCTACCCGACCGGCGACCGTCCGCACAGGTCAGCCTGTCGGCCTTGCGTTAGGGCCGGTAAACCTGTTCCATCGGCGGTGTGGGCGAAGAGGTCAAGCGCACCACGTACGACCGCGCACAGCGCGAGGAATACCGGCGCAAGGTGCGGTTGTGCCTGAACGTCTTCGAGACGATGCTCGCGCAATCGCGCTTCGACGCGGACCGGCCGCTCACCGGCATGGAAATCGAGTGCAATCTCGTCGACGCCGACTACCAGCCGGCGATGTCGAATCGTGTCGTGCTGGACGCCATCGCGGATCCGGCGTACCAGACCGAATTGGGCGCCTACAACATCGAATTCAACGTGCCGCCGCGGCCTTTGCCCGGACACACCGGCTTGGAACTGGAGGCCGAGGTGCGGGCCAGCCTCAACGACGCCGAGCTCAAGGCCAACTCCGGAGGCGCCCACATCGTGATGATCGGCATCCTGCCCACACTGATGCCGGAGCATCTCAGCGACAACTGGATGAGCGAGTCGATGCGGTACGCCGCGCTCAACGATTCGATCTTTTCCGCCCGCGGCGAGGACATCCCGATCAACATCTCCGGTCCGGAGCCGCTGAGCTGGCGCGCCGCGACCATTGCGCCCGAATCCGCTTGCACCAGCATGCAATTGCACTTGCAGCTGGCTCCTGAGGAATTCGCGGCCAGCTGGAACGCGGCTCAGGTGCTGGCCGGAGCGCAGCTGGCCATGGCGGCCAACTCCCCCTATTTCTTCGGCCATCAGCTGTGGTCGGAGACCCGCATCGAATTGTTCTCGCAGTCCACCGACACCCGGCCGGAGGAATTGAAGGCGCAGGGCGTGCGACCCCGCGTGTGGTTCGGTGAGCGATGGATCACCTCCGTGCTCGACCTGTACCACGAGAACGTCGAGTACTTCCCGTCCCTGCTGCCCGAGGTGTCGGACGAAGACCCCGTCGCCGAGCTCGCCGCCGGGCGCACCCCGCGTCTCGCCGAATTGCGCCTGCACAACGGCACCGTGTACCGGTGGAACCGGCCGGTGTACGACGTGGTCGACGGGAGCCCGCACCTGCGGCTGGAGAACCGGGTGCTGCCGGCCGGGCCGACGGTCGTCGACATGCTCGGCAATGCCGCCTTCTACTACGGGGTGCTGCGCGGCCTGGCCGAAGACGAGAACCCGCTGTGGACCAGGATGGGTTTCCATGTGGCACGGGCGAATTTCCTCGAGGCGGCCCGCAACGGCATCGACGCGGAGTTGCTCTGGCCCGGGGTGGGCAAGGTGACGGCCCGCGAACTGGTCCTCGACACGCTGCTGCCGATCGCCGACGACGGGTTGCGCCGCTGGGGCGTGGACGCCGAGGTGCGCGACCGCTTCCTCGGCGTGATCGAGGGCCGCGCCCGCGCCGGCCGCAACGGGGCGACCTGGCAGGTGTCCACCGTGCGTAGGCTGGAGGACGGCGGTATGAGCCGGCCCGCGGCCCTGGCCGAGATGCTGCGACGGTATTGCGAGCACATGCACGCCAACGAGCCGGTGCACACCTGGGATCTAGAGGAACGCTAGGGGGAACCATGTCGTCCGACATCATGGACTGGGACGGTGCCTACCGCGAAGAGGGGGAATTCGAAGGCCCGCCACCGTGGAACATCGGTGAGCCGCAACCGGAATTGGCGGCGCTGATCGCGGCCGGCAAGTTTCGCAGCGACGTGCTGGACGCCGGATGCGGGTTCGCCGAGCTGTCGCTGGCGCTGGCGGCGCAGGGCTACACCGTGGTCGGCATCGACCTCACCCCGACCGCCGTGGCGGCGGCCACTCGGGCGGCACAAGAACGCGGCCTGACCACCGCCAGCTTCGTGCAGGCCGACATCACCTCATTCACCGGGTATGACGACCGGTTCAATACGATCGTTGACAGCACACTTTTCCACTCGCTGCCCGTGGAGGGCCGCGACGGCTACCTGAGCTCGATCCACCGGGCGGCGGCGCCGGGGGCCGGCTATTTCGTGCTGGTGTTCGCCAAGGGCGCCTTCCCAGCCGAGATGGAGCCGAAGCCCAACGAGGTCGACGAGGAGGAGTTGGGCGCCGCAGTGAGCAAGTACTGGGCGATCGACGAGATCCGGCCCGCTTACATCCACGCGAACATTCCCCAGATCCCGGGCGCCCCTTTCGAATTCCCGCCACACGACCACGACGAGAAGGGCCGGATGAAGCTGCCGGCCTATCTGCTCACGGCGCACAAGGCCGGCTGAAACCTTCGGGCGTCGGGTAGCCGTTACCCGGCGGCGCCCCCGCCCAGCGTGCTGAACTAGCCGGTCACAGTGGCGGGATCGCGAACTGGGCGAGCGGCACGGATTCGATGGTGATGCTGGGGATGAAGATGTTGGGCAGGCTGAAGCCGCCGATGCCGACGGTCGGGATGGTCAACGGCGGCGTGGTGAATCCGGGCTCGCTGATCGGCGGCAGGGTGAAGGCGCTCAAATTGATGGGCGGGATGGTGACGGGCGGGATGGTGAAACCCGAAAGGCCGATGGCCGGAATCGTGAACCCGGAAAGGCCGATCGGGGGGATGGTGAATGCGCCGAGGCCAATGGAGGGGATGGTGAATCCCTTGATGAACCCTGGCGTATTCAGGCCGAGCGACGACACTATGTCGAACGACTGCAGGTTGACACTGACGAGACCGAGGACTCCGGAATTCACCGTGACGATTGTTTGATTGTTCCCGCCGACAAACAAATCGGGGAATTGTATCTGCGGGAAATTGATTTGCGGAACGGTGACCGCAGGCAGGCCAATGCCGGGAACTTGGATCGCGGGCAGACTGAAGCCAGGCACCGTTATCGCCGGCAGGGTTATCGGCGGCACAGCTATGGCGGAAGTGGTTATCTGCGGCAGGCTGAATGCACCCACACCGATGGGAGGCGTCGTGAAAGGCGGAATGTTTATCGACGGAATGGATATCGGGGGCAGGCCGAAAGCCGAGAGGTTTATTCCAGGAACGCTGACGGGCGGTATTGCGAACCTGGGCGTGCCGATCGTGATCAAGGTACCCAGCGGCCCGGTCTTGATGTCGAGAATGCCGTCGAGCAGATTGAAGTCCTGGGTGGCTGCGGCCGCGGCGGCCGCCTGCCCGCCGCCGGCCACCTGCTCGGCGACCTGTGCGGCGTTGGTCGCCTCGGCGGCCACGTAGGCGCCCGCGCCCGCGTTCATCAAGGACACGAACTGCTGGTGGAACGCCTGCGCTTGCGCGGTGAGAGCTTGAAATTCCTGGCCCCACTTGCCGAATATCGCAGAGATCGCGACCGATACCTCGTCCTGAGCCGCTGCCGCTATTCCCGTCGTCGGGCCCGCCGCGGCGGCCGCGGCCTCGGCCAGCGACGAACGCACACCCGCCAAATCCTCAGCCGCACCCTGGACCAGATCCGGCGTTGCAACCACAAACGACATGTTGACCTCCTGGGTCCACTAGGAGGGTGACCGGCGGTCACCCGAAATTAGACATGTGCTCACCAAGCCGAGCACCGGTTCGTGCTGAGCTATTCGCCAACGACGCGGTGGTCTGCGGTGGCGACAAAGAAGTTAATGTCGCACCCCCCTCGCAACAGTTAGTCATCCAGCGGAGGACAATGCATGCTGCCGAGGCCTGAATCAGCCTCGGCCGCTTACCAATAGCGTTGAAAATACGCCGTTTCCATACTCGACTCAAGGAAAATGATCGTTTTCAGGATGTCCGTTTCGTTCCCTGGACAAAGCCGATGAAAAGCGGCCGGGGCTAAGTGCCGGTCGCCGCGGTGGCCGCGATCAGCGCCTCGGCGAAGGTCTCCATGTCATCGGCCGTGGTATCGACGTGGGGCGAGATCCGCAGCACCGGAGCGGAGAGCTCGTGCGGCGCCCTCGCCACCCCCGCATAGGTGGTCAGGATGCATCGCTCCGCGAGCAGCCACGCGCGCACCGCGCCGGGATCGGCCCCGTCGACGGGTGCCAGCGTCGTGATGGCGCTGGGCTCTTCGGCCTCCTCGACCACCGCCCAGCCGTCGACATCGGTGAGCACGGTGCGTGCGATGCGGCCGAGCTCGGCCAGCCGGGCACGGATCGATTCCGGCCCGCACGCGAGGTGCTCGCCGACGGCGACCGAAAAGCCTACCCGCGCAGCGACATTGGCCTCCCCGAAGCCGAACTGCTGTGCCACCGACAGTTCCGAGGCCCACTGCGGTGCCGGCAGCCGCGGCGTCAGCCGATCCATCAGCTCGGGTCGCACGGCCATGGCGCCGACGCCGCGCGGTCCGGCGATCCATTTGCGGGACGACGAATACATGACATCAGCGCCGACGGCGCAGTCGATGTGCCCCAACGCCTGTGCGGCATCCACGACCAGCGGCACGCCTAGCTGACGGCAGAGCGTGGCCACCATGGCAAGGGGTTGCACCACGCCCCGGTGGCTGCCCAACGGCGTGAGGTGCACCAAATCCGGTGGGTCCTCTTCCAGTTGGAGCGCCGCGTCGTCGAGCGCCAGCCTGCCGTCGTCCAGGGTCGGCAATGTGCGCACCTGGAACCCGTGGGCGGCCATCACGGCCAGGTTGGGGCCGTACTCGCCGGGCAGGCAGGCCAGCGTGCGCCGGTCGGCCGGCCAGCCGCCCAGCAGCAGATCCAGCGCGTGCAGCGAACCGGTGGTGAACACGACTTCGGCATCGGGCAGGCCGCACAGCGTCGCCACGGCCGCGCGTCCGGCGTCCAGCACCGGGGCGGCCGCCTCGGCCGCGACGTAGCCTCCGACTTCGGCCTCGTGCAGCGCGTGCCTGGCTGCGGCGTCGAGCGCCGCGAAGCCCTGGCGGGAGCAGGCCGCGCTGTCCAAGTGCAACCCGGCCGCCGGCGGGCGGGCCGCCCGCCACCGGTCGGCCAGCGAATCTTGGGTCACTTAACCGCCAACGACAGCCCGAAGTCGCCCGCACCGTCGGTCCACCACCGGATGCGACGCAGCCCGGCCCCGGCCAACTCGGCGCTCACCCCGTCCGGACGGAACTTGCACGACACCTCGGTGAGCATCTCCTCCCCGTCGGCGAAATCGACGGTCAGGTCCACCGCGCCGACCCGCACCCGCTGGCGCCGGCCGGCCCGCAGCCACATTTCGATGCGCTCCTCGTCGGCGTTCCAGCGCACCACGTGGTGGTAGGCGTCGACGTCGAAATCGGCGTCGAGTTGCCGGTTGATCACCGCGAGCACGTTGCGGTTGAACCGTGCCGTGACCCCGGCGTCGTCGTCGTAGGCGCGCACCAGCCGCTCGGTGTCCTTGACCAGGTCGGTGCCCAGCAGCAGGCTGTCCCCGGGCCGCATCACGTCGGCCAGCGTGGCCAGGAACTCAGCGCGCGGCCCGGGCGTGAGATTGCCGATCGTCGATCCCAAGAACACGAACAACCGCCGGCCACCGTCGGGTATCTCGTTCAGGTGTTCCTCGAAATCCCCACAGACGGCGTTGATTTCGATGCCCGGGTATTCGCGCTGGATGGCCGTCGCGGTGGCGGACAGCACGCTTTCGTCGACATCGAACGGCACGAATCCGCGCAGCGCGCCGCGATCACGCAGCGCGTCCAGCAGCTGCCGCGTCTTCTCCGACGTGCCGGCGCCCAACTCGACGAGGGTGTCCGCGCCGCTGGCCGCCGCGACGTCGCCCGATCGGTCGCGCAGGATCTCGGCCTCGGCGCGGGTCGGGTAGTACTCGGGCAGCCGGGTGATCTGGTCGAACAGGTCGCTGCCCACCGAGTCGTAGAACCACTTGGGCGGCAAGGTCTTCGGCGTCTGCTGCAGGCCGTCGAGCACGTCGCGGCGCAATGCGCGGTACGCGGAATCGGCGGCCAGGTGGTTGGACAGCGTCAGCGTCATAGAGAGCCTTTCAAATTGAGGGGGACCAGCGTGACCCCCGCCGAGGTGACCTCGACCAGGTGCCGGTCGGGCAGGTCGTCCCAGTCGGGCGCATCGTCGTACGGTTCGCTGGCCAGCACCACGCCGTCGTCGCGGCGCAGGATGGACATGGTGTCTCCCCAGACGGTCGCCAGCAGCCGGGAGCCGTCGGCGGCCAGCACGTTGAGCCGCGCGAGCGGGTCGGCGGCCCCGATTCCGGCGATGGTGTCGCCCAACGCGTCAAGCCCGCGCTCGAAGATGGTGGCCGCGAGTAGCGCACTGTCGCAAGATGATTCGGCTGACGACGTGGGCGCCAGCACCGCGCGGTCGACGATTCCGTTGTGCGACAACAGCCACCGACCGTCGGTGAACGGGGCGGTGGCACTCGCCTCGATCGGCATCCCGACGGTCGCCGAGCGCACCGCGGCCACCACGCAGTGACTGCGCAGCGCCGGGGCGATCGAATCGAACGACGCGTCGCCCCACAGCGGCGCCGGGCTGCGCCACCGCCGGGGCACGTCGTGATCGAAAAACCCGACGCCCCAACCGTCGGCGTTCATCAGTCCGTGCTTCTGGCGGCGCGGGGCGTACGACTGCACCCGCAACCCGAAGGGCGGGTCCAGCACCAGCGAGGCGACGCTCACGTCGGCGCCGAGCCAGCCCAGGTGACGGCACATCAGTCGCCCACATCCCAGGCCAAGCGGACCCCGGAGAAGATCTGGCGCCGGATCGGGTGGTCCCAGTTGCGGAAGCTGGGCCGCAGGATGCCCGCCTCCACCGCCCACGAGCCGCCGCGCAGCACCCGGTAGTCGCCGTCGAAGAACGGCTGGGAGTAACGCTCGTAGATCATCGGGACGAAACCCGGCCAGGGCCGCAGCGGCGAGGCGGTCCATTCCCACACGTCGCCCAGCATCTGCTCGGCGCCATAGGCGGATGCGCCGGCCGGATAGGCGCCGACGGGTGCGGGCCGCAGCGCGGTGCCACCCAGGTTGGCCAGGGCGTCCGACGGCTCCTGCCCGCCCCATGGATAGCGCCGCCGGGTGTTCGTCGCGGGGTCCCAGGCGCACGCCTTCTCCCACTCCACCTCGGTGGGCAGTCGGGCGCCGGCCCAGGCCGCGTACGCCTCGGCCTCGAAGTAGGTGACATGCTGCACCGGCTCGTCGGCGGGGATGTCCTCGATGTAGCCGAACCGGGTGCGGGTGCGCCCGTCGGAGCTCCAGAACTGCGGCGCGGTCAGGCCGGCGCTCTGGCGGTGCCGCCAGCCTCGCTCGGACCACCACCGCGGCTGGTCGTAGCCGCCGTCGCCGATGAACTGCGACCATTCGCCGTTGGTGACGGGCACCCGCCCGATCTGGAACGCGGGCACGTCCACGACGTGGGCGGGGCGTTCGTTGTCGAGCGAATACGGTTCGCTCGCGGCGTCGACGCCGAGAACGAACGGCCCGCCGGGCACCAGCACCGAGGTTCCGGCCACCCCCGGCCGGCCCGCGGGCAGGGGGGAAGCGTCGTGCAGCAGCGGCGCGCCGGTGCGCAGGTTCAGCGCCTGCAACATGGTTTCGTCGTGCTGGTTTTCGTGGCTGGCCACCAGCCCGAAGGCGAAGGCGGCCTGCTCACCGGCGGGGTCGTCGGGCAGTGCGTCCAACGCGTCCAGCGCCGCGGACCGCACGGTGCGGCAATAGGAGCGTGCCCGCTCCGGGGACAGCAGCGGAAGCTCGACGCGGCTGGCCCGGGAGTGTTCGAACGCGTCGTAGAGCCCTTCGACCGCCGGCGGCAGCATGCCCGGCCGGGCCGGATCGCCGCCGCGCAGCAGCCAAAACTCCTCCTGTTGACCGATGTGCGCCAGGTCCCACACCAGCGGGCTCATCAACGGGTCGTACTGCCGCCACAGCTCGTCGTCGTCGAAATCGACCAGCCTCAGCGTCCGCGCACGCGCACGCGCCAAGTCGTCGGCAAGCCTTTCCCGGGACCTCACACGCCCCCTTGCGCCATCCGCGCCACCACCGGCGCGATGCCATGCTCGATGACCCGGTCGGAAAAGTCGTCGGCCGGACATCGGCCCTGCTCGACGCCGTTGAGCAGGAGCTGCATCGACTCGGTCAGCTCCGCCGGCGCCCGCTCGGCCGCCACCGCGACGCACTTGTTGGCGGCCTCGCAGAGCCGCCGGTCGCGCAGGCCGGCCCGGGCGGCGGTGTCCCAGGCGGTGGCCACCGGCTCGACGGCCTCGGCCGCGAGGTCGGCGGCGACCGGGTCGTCGAGAAGCGTCACCAGCGTGAACACCACCGCGGGCCACAACGCGTCCGGGACGCTGTCGAGGTAGCGGATCTCCAGCCACTGCCTGGGGCGCACGGGCGGGAACAGCGTGGTCAGGTGGTATTCCAGGTCGGCGATCGTCGGGCGCCGGCCGCCGAGCAGCACCCGGCCGTCCACCCAGTCCGCGAAGGGCACCCACCGCGTGACGGCCACCGCTTCGGGGTCGTGCACGAGCATCACCGGGGCCTTGAGCGCGTAGCGCGCCCAGTCGGTGCCCGGGTCGTCGCCGCTGGCGCCCAGGATCGGTCCGCAGCGCGCGGAGTCCATGTCGCCCCAAACCCGCTGCCGGGTCGAAACCCAGCCGGTGAACTCGCCGCCCAGCATCGGGGAATTGGCGGAGATCGCGATCATCGTGGGGCCCAGGGCGTGCGCCAGCCGGACCCGCGCGGCCCAGCCTTCCCGCGGCCCGGCGTCGACGTTGACCTGAATCGACGCGGTGGACGTCATCATCGCCGAGCCCGCCTCCCCGGATCGGCTGGCGCCGAAGAACTGCTCCATGGCGCGGTAGCGCGGTCCCGGGTTGATGCGCTTCGGCGGCCGCAGCGGGTCGGCCCCGAGGAAGACGAGACCCAGCCCGGCGTCGGCCAAGGCCGACCGGAGCACCGCCTGGTCCCGATTCATCGCGGCGGTGGCGGCCACCACCCCGTCGGCGGGCGGGCCGGACAGCTCGACGGCGCCGCCGGGTTCCACCGTGACGACGCTGTCGCCCGGCAGGGCGGGCAGCTGCTCGAGCACGTCGCTGATCTCGTCCCAGCCCGGCCGACGATGCGGGTCGGCGAGGTCGTGACAATGCCCTTCCAGCTCCAGGCCGATACGCCGCAGCGGCGCATCGATCAGGCACCCCTCGGCGATGTATTTCGCGGCGGCGGCAGCGTCGACCATCTCGGCTTGGGCGGCGCTGACGGCGGCGGACGTCATATCACGATCCCTTCGAGGCCCGGGGTGACAACGCGGACCGCTGATTGCGCAACGAGCGGAGAAATATCGCCACTACTTCATCTAGCAGATCGCACCGACATATTCCCGTCCCGCCGGACTCCCCAGTCACGGCCTACCCGAGTACGCGGGTCCACGCTACTGGCCCAGCGCGTTCTGCATAGCCCCGGCCAGGACGTTGACCGCGGGGCCCGCGTTGCCAGACTGGCAGACCTTGGCCTGCAGCAACACGTTTTCGCGCAGCCTGGTTTGATCGAAGCACCGCCGGTCGGTGCCGGCTTCCTGCTTGGTCCAGTTCGCGTCGGTACCCGTCGCCGGACCGCCGTCGAACGACCACACCTGCGTGGTCCCGTTGTCCAGATGCATCGCCGTGGTCTGTCCCGAGCAGCCGACGGTCCGGTCCACCACCCGATGGAAGGCCCGGGCCGCCGCCTCGTTGGTGGCGAACACCCCGACGGCCTGTTTGACGAAGTGGGTCTGGTCGGTGGCCGACGTCTGGGTGGTCGCCCCGTTGAACGACGCCAGGTCCGGGTCGTCGAACACCTCGGGCAGCCCGATGTCGGCCCAGTTGTTGCACACCGGGACGTCGACCGAATAGCCCTGCACGGGCTGGGTGAACGTCGACTCCCAGCCCATCGGGCCGCCGACGATGTTGCCGACGGACCCCTTGGCAAGGACGGCGTAATTGACCACCCCCGGCTCCGACGGGTGAGCGGCCGCCGCGGGTACGCCCGACGCCGTTCCGGCCGCCACCCCGACGGTCACCACCGCGGCCCAGATCCGCATGGTCATGGGTTTCGATCATGCCAGGGGCGGGTGCGCGATAGCGAACGCCGGATTATTGAGCCCGCAAACCCTCCTCGACCTTCTTGCCGAGATCGGGATCGACATTGCGCCAGTACTCGAACACCCGCGACAGCACGGGCTCTTTGACTCCCTTGGACACATGCCCGATGATGTTGTGCGCCAACCGTTCCCGGGCCGCGTCGTCGAGCACCTCGCGGACCATGGTGCCGGCCTGGCCCCAGTCGTCGTCCTCGGGATGCAGCGTGTACGCGGCGCGGACCATGTCGCCGTCGGCGTGCCAGCGCACCTCGGCGGCGCGCGCGGGGTCCGCCTGCGGACCGCCGTAGGAATTGGGCGCATACACCGGATCGGAGACGTTCTTCACCCGCATCGCGCCGTCCTTGGAGTAGCTGTTGACCTCGACTTTGGGCGAGTTGACCGGGATCTGCCGGTAGTTGGTGCCCAGCCGGGCGCGGTGCGCGTCGGAGTAGGAGAAGCCGCGGGCCTGCAGCATCTTGTCCGGGCTCAACCCGGTGCCGGGCACCAGGTTGTTGGGCTCGAAGGCCGCCTGCTCTATTTCGGTGTGGTAGTCGGTGACGTTGCGGTCCAGGGTCAGCTTCCCGACGTCGATCAGCGGATAGTCTCCGTGCGGCCACACCTTGGTCAGGTCGAACGGGTTGAACCGGTAGTTGCGGGCCTCCTCGTACGGCATGATCTGCATCTTCAGCGTCCAACTCGGGTGATCGCCGCGCTCGATCGCCTCGTAGAGGTCCCGCTGGTGGTAGTCGCCGTCCTCACCGGCCAGGTGGTCGGCCTCCTCCTGGGTCAGGAAGTCGACGCCCTGATCGGTGATGAAGTGATACTTCACCCAGAAGATCTCGCCGGCGGCGTTGATCCAGCTGTAGGTGTGGCTGCTGTAGCCGTTCATGTGGCGCCAGCTCTTGGGGATCCCGCGATCGCCCATCAGCCAGGTGACCTGGTGCGCCGACTCCGGCGACAGCGTCCAGAAGTCCCACTGCATGTTGTTGTCACGCAAATTCGTTGCCTGCATGCGCTTTTGGGACCGGATGAAGTGCTGGAACTTCAGCGGGTCGCGCATGAAGAAGACCGGCGTGTTGTTGCCGACCATGTCGAAGTTGCCCTCGGTGGTGTAGAACTTCAACGCGAAGCCACGCGGGTCCCGCCACGTGTCCGGGCTGCCGCGCTCGCCGGCGACGGTGGAAAACCTGATCAGCGTCTCGGTTCTGGTGCCCGGCTGGAACACCGCGGCCCTGGTGAACCTGCTGACGTCGTTGGTCACCTCGAAGTGCCCGAACGCGCCCCCGCCCTTGGCGTGCGGTTGGCGCTCCGGGATGCGTTCCCGGTTGAACATCGCCATCTGCTCGATCAGGTAGTGATCCTGCAGCAGGATCGGACCGTCGGGGCCGATCGTCAACGATTGGTCGTCGCTGGGCGCGGGGGTGCCGGCGTCGGTGGTCGTGTAGCGTTCCGTCATCTTTGCTGCCTCCTGGTTAAATCGAAGCGGCCCAACAACTTTGGCCGCCGCACGGAAAGCCGGGCAGGCCTACGGGCGCGGATTGCCCGGGGTGTTCGGCGCCGGCGCGGGCGGGCTGGGTGTCGGAGCCTGGCTCGGCCCACCCGGACCACCCGGGCCCGGGGGCGGCGGACCGATCGGGCCGCCCGGCCCGCCCGGGCCGAAGCCCGGCGGCGGACCCCACGGCCCGACGACCGTCCCGGGGCCACCGGCGCCGAACTGCCACGCTCCGCCGCCCGGGCCGCCCGGGCCGCCGGGACCGCCGGGGCCGTACATCATCCCGTGATGGTGTTTGTGGTAGCAGTGGTGGTCGAACCCCACGATCATGGCGCCGGCGAAGAAAATGGTCGAGAGAATGAAAACTATCCCGGCGACGATCACCACCCACGCGGCGGCCACGTAGAGCCTGGGAGGTTTGACCCGCTCGTACGCCGGAGCAGCGGGTGGCCCCGCCGCGACGGAAGTCGGTTGCCTTGGCGGTTCGGGTGTTTGGGTCATGCCTTGAATATGCCCCCGTCGCGAGCCGCGATAACAGGTGCGTCGATAAAAGTTGCTGTGAATTGTGTAGCCCGGCGCTCGTGCGAGCGCCGGGCTATCAGTGGAGGGTTCAGCGGCCCGCCGCGGTTACGGCGTGCGAGACGGCGCGACCGACGACGGAATCTGGCTGGGTCCGGGCGCACCCGGGGTTGCCGAGGCGGGCCCACCGCCCTGGACCGCCGCGGGGCCACCGCCCGGGCCGCCGGGCCCGCCGGGACCGCCCGGGCCGCCGAAGCGGTGCGGGTGCATGAAGGCCGCGTGGTGCTTGTGGTGGTGCATGCCGCCGCCGTGATGCCCGAGCGCCATGCCGGTGAAGAAGATCACCGAGACGATGAACACGACGCCGGCGACGATGGCGACCCATGCCGCGGCGATGAAGACGCGGGGGGTGCGGTAGAGCGCAGCTGCGGTTGCCGCCGCAGGCGCCGGTGCAGTTGCGGTGTGAGTCCGCTCAGTGGGGGTGTCAGATGTTTCACTCATGAGACTCATGATGCGGGCGTCAACACAAGCTGTGGCTATGCGTTGATTAAGTAGCAGCTATGAGCTGAAAACGCCGTCACCTGCCGAAACAGTGTGGGCGGGCTACTCAGGCTTGAACGGGTTGACCGCAAACTGGATCACCCGGTAGGGCGCGCGGGCGCGTGGATCGATGTTGTTCCACTGGCTGACGAAGATCCGCAGCTCGTCGAGGGTGGAGCCGGGCGAGATGTACCCGCCGTATGGCTGTGCGAGCCGGTTGTCGTAGGGCGGCGGCAGGCTTTCGGCGGGCTCGGGCCACTCGTCGTGCTGCACCACAGTGGTCACGGGCGCGGTGCCCAGCGCCGTCGGGTCGTTGGCGACCCGGACCTCCATGTTGCCGGTGCTGGCGTTGAAGTACGACAGCACGGCCTTGCCGTCGATCTGCCTGATGGACATCTCACCCACCTGATCCGGCCACAGGGGCGTCGGCGCCTTGCCCCAGCCGCCGCCGGGCCCCGGGGCGTAGCCCTGCCACCGGGACCGGTCGGTGAACGTTTGCGGCGTGGCGCGGTACAGCAACATCGGAGCGCGCCGGGTGAAACTGTTGGCCACGATGTACACCCAGCCGCTCGGCGAATCGGGGGCGGGAATCGGGTCGTAGTACCCGCTGATCTGCGATTGCGAGCCGCCCTGATAGGAACCGTCGCGCCGGGACCCCGCGACCGTCTGCCAGCTGCCGTGCGCCGGCTCGGGGGTCACGAGCCGAGAGCTTTGCGGCTCAAGGTTTTTCGTGGTGGTCACCATCAGGTAGTTGCGCCGGTTGATCTGCACCACCCCGGCGGGCAGTTGGGAATCGCCGGGCGGCGTGGGGTCGGCCAACAACGGCTTGTTGATCCCCGTGACCCCGGTGTAACGCACCCCGGCGGGGTCGTCGACCGACGCGGTGTCGACGTGCAGCGCGACCGGGGAGTACCAGCCGCCGAACCCGACGCCCTGGCCGGCGAAGCTGTCACCGCACACCTGCAGCAGCTCGGCGGGAAACTCGACGAACTCGCACAGGTCGGTCGCGCCGACGCCGTAGTCGCGCGTCGGGGTTCCGGTGCCCGCGGTCGGCCCGATCCGCAGCACCTGACCCGGCGCCAGCGGCTGCAAGATCGGCTCGGGAGCAGGCGCGGGAGGATCGGCATGCGCGACCCAAAAGCATTGCGGGGCAAGTAAAGTCAGCGCGATCAGCGAGCACCGAGTCGCGGAACTCACCCGCGGTCTCACAACTGGGCGGCCAGCAGCTCGGCGATCTGAATGGTGTTGAGCGCCGCCCCCTTGCGCAGGTTGTCCCCCGAGACGAACAGCGCGAGACCGCGCCCGTCGGGTACCCCGGGGTCGCGCCGGATGCGACCGACCAGCGACTCGTCGACGCCGGCGGCGGCCAGCGGGGTCGGCACGTCGACCACCTTGACCCCCGGTGCGCCGTCGAGCAGCTCGCGGGCCCGCTCGGGTGACAACGGCCGCGCGAATTCGGCGTTGATCGACAGCGAGTGCCCGGTGAACACCGGCACCCGCACGCAGGTGCCGCTGACCAACAGGTCGGGGATGCCCAGGATCTTGCGGCTCTCGAAGCGCAGCTTCTGGTCCTCGTCGGTCTCGCCGGAACCGTCGTCCACCAGCGATCCGGCCAGCGGCAGCACGTTGAACGCGATCGGCGCCACATACGTCTTGGGTGCCGGGAACTCGCACGCGCCACCGTCGTACACCAGCTGCTCGGCGCCGTCGATGACAGCGCGCGCCTGGGTGGCGAGTTCCTCGACGCCGGCGAGCCCGCTGCCGGACACCGCCTGATAGCTGGAGACCACCAGGCGCTCCAGCTGCGCCTCGTCGTGCAGCACCTTGAGCACCGGCATGGCGGCCATGGTGGTGCAGTTCGGGTTGGCGATGATGCCCTTCGGCCTCCGGTGCGCGTCCCGTTCGAAGTTCACCTCCGACACCACCAGCGGCACGTCGGGGTCCTTGCGCCACGCCGAGGAGTTGTCGATCACGGTGACCCCGGCGGCCGCGAACCGCGGGGCCTGCACCAGCGACATCGTCTTGCCGGCCGAGAACACCGCGATGTCCAGCCCCGTCGGGTCCGCCGTCGCGGCGTCTTCGACCTCGATCTCCTGGCCGCGGAAGGTCAGCTTGCGCCCCTGGGAGCGCGCGGAGGCGAAGAACCGCACCGTCGTGGCCGGAAAGTCCCGTTCGTCGAGCAGCGCCCGCATCACCTGGCCCACCTGGCCGGTGGCCCCGACTACCCCAATGGCAACCATCTATCTACCCGTCCCCGCATACACCGTCGCCGACTCCTCGCCGCCGAGCCCGAACGCCTCATGCAACGCCACGACGGCCTTGTCCAGTTCGGTGTCGCGGCACAGCACCGAGATGCGGATCTCGGAGGTGGAGATCAGCTCGATGTTGACGCCCACGGTGGCCAGCGCCTCACAGAAGGTCGCGGTGACCCCGGGGTGGCTGCGCATGCCCGCCCCGATCAGCGACACCTTGCCGATGTGGTCGTCGTAGAGCAGCTGGGTGAACCCGATCTCGTCGCGCAGCGCGTCGAGCTTCTCCACCGCGGTGGGGCCGCTGTCGCGTGAGCACGTGAAGGTGATGTCGGTCTTGCCGTCCTCGACCTTGGAGACGTTCTGCAGCACCATGTCGATGTTCACGTCGGCGTCGGCGACGGCCCGGAACACCCTCGCCGCATACCCCGGGATGTCGGGGATCCCGACGATGGTCACCTTGGCCTCGCTGCGGTCGTGCGCGACTCCGGTCAGGATGGGGTCTTCCATGGCGATGTCCTTGATCGATCCCTTGACGATGGTGCCCGGCTTGTCCGAGTACGACGACCGGACGTGCACCGGGATGTTGTAGCGGCGAGCGTATTCGACGCAGCGCAGCATCAGCACCTTGGCGCCGCAGGCCGCCATCTCGAGCATCTCCTCGAAGGTCACCGTGTCCAGCCTGCGGGCGTTGTGCACGATCCTGGGGTCGGCGCTGAAGATGCCGTCGACGTCGGTGTAGATCTCGCAGACGTCGGCGCCGAGCGCCGCGGCCAGCGCGACGGCGGTGGTGTCCGATCCGCCGCGGCCGAGCGTGGTGACGTCGCGGGTGTCCTGGCTGACCCCTTGGAACCCGGCGACCAACACGATGCGCCCCTCGTCGAGCGCGTCGCGCAGGCGTCCCGGCGTCACTTCGATGATCTTGGCGTTGCCGTGGGTGCCGGTGGTGATCACGCCGGCCTGCGAACCGGTGAACGAGCGCGCCTGCGCGCCGAGCGATTCGATCGCCATGGCCACCAGCGCGTTGGAGATGCGCTCACCGGCGGTCAGCAGCATGTCGAGTTCGCGCGGCGGGGGGGCCGGGCAGACCTGTTGGGCCAGGTCCAACAGGTCGTCGGTGGTGTCGCCCATGGCCGAAACCACCACGACGACGTCATTGCCCTGCTTCTTGGTCGCGACGATGCGCTCGGCGACGCGGCGGATCCGGTCGGCATCCGCCACGGATGATCCGCCGTACTTCTGCACGACGAGCGCCACTGTTGTTCGTTCCTGTCTTCGGAGATCTGGCTTCGAGTCCACAACAGAATACGTGCCGGCGCATCTTGATTTCCCCCCGCCGAACGTGGGTCCCAGGTACGAAAACCTCGCCGATTTCGTCCATGAGCCACACGTTCGGCGGCGTGCACCGCGCGTTTTGGTCCCGACGCGGATCGCGGTAGAGTGCACACCGTGCAGCGGGTGCTCCTCCTCGGACGCCGCGACGGGGTCTGATCCAGACCGGCTTCCCGTCGCGGGTGTTCGCGATGCGCCGGTCTGAGGTTCCTTCTGATACCCCGGAGCAACTACCGTGACCAATCCTGATTCGCCCGACGCCTATAAGTCGGCACGCACCATCGTCAAACCCGCCGGCCCGCCCGGGCCGGCCCAACCCTCCTGGAATCCGCAACGCGGGTCGTCGATGCCGATCAACCGGTACCGCCCCTTCGCCGAAGAGGTCGAGCCCATCCGGGTGGCCGACCGCACCTGGCCCGACCGGGTCATCACGCGCGCCCCGCTGTGGTGCGCGGTGGATCTGCGCGACGGCAACCAGGCGCTGATCGACCCGATGAGCCCGGCCCGCAAGCGCCGCATGTTCGACCTGCTGGTGCGGATGGGCTACAAGGAGATCGAGGTTGGATTCCCGTCGGCCAGCCAGACCGACTTCGACTTCGTCCGCGCCATCATCACCGACGGCGCCATCCCCGACGACGTCACGATCCAGGTACTGACCCAGTGCCGGCCGGAGCTGATCGAGCGCACCTTCGAGGCGTGTGACGGCGCGCCGCGGGCGATCGTGCACTTCTACAACTCGACGTCGATCCTGCAGCGTCGCGTGGTGTTCCGCGCCGACCGGGCCGCCGTCCAGGCCATCGCGACCGACGGCGCGCGCAAGTGCGTCGAGGAGGCGGCCAAGCATCCCGGCACGCAGTGGCGGTTCGAGTACTCCCCGGAGTCCTACACGGGGACCGAACTCGAGTACGCCAAGCAGGTGTGCGACGCCGTCGGCGAGATTATCGCGCCGACGCCGGACAACCCGATCATCTTCAACCTGCCCGCCACCGTGGAGATGGCCACCCCCAACGTCTACGCCGACTCGATCGAGTGGATGAGCCGCAACCTGGCCAGCCGGGAGTCGGTGATCCTGAGCCTGCATCCGCACAACGACCGCGGAACCGCCGTCGCCGCAGCCGAATTGGGCTACCAGGCCGGAGCCGACCGGATCGAGGGTTGCCTGTTCGGCAACGGGGAGCGCACCGGCAACGTGTGCCTGGTGACGCTGGGGCTCAACCTGTTCTCCCGCGGGGTGGACCCCCAGATCGACTTCTCCAACATCGACGAGATCCGCCGCACCGTGGAGTACTGCAACCAGCTGCCGGTGCACGAGCGTCACCCCTACGGCGGCGACCTGGTCTACACCGCGTTCTCCGGCAGTCACCAGGACGCCATCAACAAGGGTCTCGACCAGATGAAGATCGACGCCGACGAGGCCGACACCGACGTCGAGGACATGCTCTGGCAGGTGCCCTACCTGCCGATCGACCCCAAGGACGTCGGACGCACCTACGAGGCGGTGATCCGGGTCAACTCGCAATCCGGCAAGGGCGGGGTGGCCTACATCATGAAATCGGATCACGGGCTGGCCCTCCCGCGGCGGCTGCAGATCGAGTTCTCCCAGGTGATCCAGAAGATCGCCGACGGCGAGGGCGGCGAGGTGTCGCCAAAGGAGATGTGGGACGCGTTCTCCGAGGAGTACCTGGCCCCGGTGCGACCGCTGGAGCGGATCAGGCAGCGGGTCGACGCCTCCGACGAAGACGGCGGCATGACCAGCATCGCCGCCACCGTCAAGATCGACGGCGTGGAGACCGAGATCAGTGGCACCGGCAACGGCCCGCTCGCCGCCTTCGTCCATGCGTTGGGGACCGTCGGCTTCGACGTGGCGGTGCTGGATTACTCCGAGCACGCGATGAGCGCGGGCGACGACGCGCAGGCGGCGGCCTACGTCGAGGCGTCGGTCGCGGGTCGAACGGTGTGGGGCGTCGGCATCGCGCCGTCGATCACCACCGCGTCGCTGCGGGCCGTCGTGTCGGCGGTCAACCGAGCGTCGCGCAGCTGATCAGACGGAGAGCAACCGTTCGAAGAACTCGCGGTAGCGCATCAGTGCGACGCGGAGGGTCTCGGTAGACGATTCCTCGCCGCGGGCCCATTGCTCTTCGAGACTCGAGCGCGCGTGGGCGAACCCGCTCGTGAGCCGGTCGACCAGATCGGACACCAGCGCGTCAGCCTTGTGCACGCACTCCTTGGGATCGTCGACGAAGGCCGCTTGCACGGCTGCCCACCGCCCGCGCATGTCCGCGAGCTCGTCCTCGGCGAAAAGGGCGTCCGAAGAGGACCGTTCGCCGTCCCCGGCCAGATGGCCGGCATTCTGCTCAGTCCCGCCCGCTGGTGGCGTCGCCCCGGAAGGCTGTTGACCAAAAGCGGTCGGTGCGTCGGTCGCATACTGGCCGACCGGAGGCGCAGCCATCTCTGCTCCCGGGCCCACCGGTGCCGTCGCCGCCCGCCCGGTCTGGCCGACCGGTGGGGTCGCCCACTGAGGGGCCTCCGCTTCCGGGTTCGAGGGGGCGAATCGCGGGTTGTCGTGTGTGGTCATTTCCTTGCCTCCTGTGACGCGTGGTGATCTGTGTTGGTCTCGAGCAACCTCTCGAAGAGCGCCCGGTAGTGGACGAACGCCCTCCGCTGCTGTTCGGTGCTGATATCACCGCGCTGCTGCGACAGATGAATGCCGTGCGCGGCGCGATAGTTGTCGACGATCTGCGGGTGGTCGACCGAGATGTCGGCAGCCCGCTGATCGAAGTCGTCGACGGGGTAGCCCCGCTGACGCATCACCTCGGTGACGAGCCGATCGGCGACGCCGACGGCGGTGGCCGGGTTGTCGACGAACCCCGTCTGCACCTGCTGCCAGCGTGCCGCGAAATCCGAGCGGGCGGCCGGCGGCAACGGCACGATGTCGAGTTTGTCTCGCCGACGTTCCCGGGCGGCCAATTCTTCCTGAGCCGCCTTCTCGTTCCCCCTTTCGAACACCAGACGCTCGTATTCGGGGCCGTAGTGCCGCTTCAGTCGCTCATTCTTCTTCCGGCGACTCGCGACGCTTGCCGCAACGATCAACGCGGCCACCAGGATGACTGCGACGACCGCGATGACGATCCATTGCCAGACGGGCATTTCGGGCTCCTTTCGTACTCAAGTCGAATAACCGGGGCCACCTGAAGCCAAACAACTTGATGCCGTGCCCACGGGATCGAAAACGGTTCTGGCTCTTGCCCCTTGACCAAAACCAGTCGACCACCCTTCGGCGGGTAGCACTACACCCTTAAGGAGGTAATCAGCTGTGCTTGCTGCTGCTTGCTCGATCGATCCGGGCGGAAGCGATCAGAACAACGCGAGCTGCTGGTCGAGCATGGTGACGTCGGTGAATTCCTCCATGCTGGTGCCGCCGGCGACCGTGCCGACGCAGTCCATGAACTGCGCGTCGGACACCACCGGCACCCCCAGCTGTCGGGCGTGATAGCCCTTGCCCTGCTCGGGGGCGGCGTCGTTGCAGACCACCAGCGAGGTTTCCCCGTCCACGACGTCGCGGTAGGCGAGCCCGGCGTGCAGGATCCGCTCGACGAGCTCCTCGTGGGTGCGCCTCACCTCGGCGGCCAGCGCCACCCGCATGCCCTGGACCAGCGGCCTGCCCCGCACGAAGGGCCCCGGGTTGAGGTAGGGGCACGGCATCCGCGAGGCCAGCACCTTCAACGGGCGCAGCTCGTCGTGGGTCACCCGGCCGTTCGGCCATTGCCGCCGGGTCACCGGGTGCACGGGCAGCCAGATGTCGCGTTCGCGCGCCCGCTCCAGCGCCGACTCCAGGACACCGGTCAGCACCAGCGCGTCGTCGAAGGCGTCGTGTGGCCGCTCCTGCACCACGCCCCAATGGGCCGCGAGCGTCTCGAGCCGCAGGTTTTCGACCCCGAGGTCCAGTCGGCGCGCCAACTCGACCGTGCACATGACGTTGTCGACGGGCAGCTCGGCCTGGGCGAGCTCGGCCTCCGCGGCCAGGAACGCGTAGTCGAAAGCGACGTTGTGCGCCACCAGCGTGCGGCCGCGCAGCACCTCGACCAGGTCACCGACGATGTCGGCGAACTGCGGCTGGTCCTCGAGCATCGCGGTGGTCAGGCCGTGCACGTGGGTGGGACCGGGGTCCACCCCGGGATTGAGCAGGCTGACCACGGACTGCTCCACCCGCCCGTCGGCGTCCAGCCCGAGCGCGGCGACGCTGATGATCCGCGCCTGACCCGGCCGAAAGCCCGAGGTCTCGACGTCGATGACGGCCCAGCCCCCGCCCGGCTCGCTGGCCGGCCGCCCCCAGGACACCCGGTTCATGAGCTGAGCATGGCACGCGCGACCGACATCGCCGGTTCGCTACGAGTCGTGTCGCCCGAAATCCACGCGGGCGACCCGCAGCGCCCGGCGCACAACGCCGCGCTCGCGATCGCCCGAAATCCACGCGGGCGACCCGCAGCGCCCGGCGCACAACGCCGCGCTCGCGATCGCCCGAATAAACTCACGCGCGTGATCACCACCCGTGCACGCCTGGCCCTCGCCGCGGGAGCGAGCGCGCGGTGGGCGTCGCGGGTGACCGGGCGCGGGGCCGGGGCGATGATCGGCGGCCTGGTCGCGATGACGCTGGACCGCTCGGTGCTGCGACAGCTCGGGGCCGGGCGGCGCACCGTCATCGTCACGGGCACCAACGGCAAGTCGACGACCACGAGGATGACGGCCGCCGCGCTCGGGACCCTGGGTCCGGTGGCCACCAACGCCGAGGGCGCCAACATGGACGCCGGCCTGGTGGCCGCGCTGGCCGCCGACCGCACAGCCGGGCTGGCGGCGCTGGAGGTCGACGAGATGCACGTGCCGCACGTTGCCGACGCCGTCGAGCCCACTGTCATCGTGCTGCTCAACCTGTCGCGCGACCAGCTGGACCGGGTGGGTGAGATCAACGTGATCGAACGCACGCTGCGGGCCGGGCTGGCGCGGCACCCGAACGCCGTCGTCGTCGCCAATTGCGACGACGTCCTGATGACGTCGGCGGCCTACGACAGCCCCCACGTGGTGTGGGTGGCCGCGGGCGGCGCCTGGGCGAACGACTCGGTCAGCTGCCCGCGCAGCGGCGAGGTCATCGTCCGCGACCGGGGGCACTGGTATTCCACCGGCGCCGACTTCAAGCGACCCAGCCCGCAGTGGTGGTTCGACGACGAGACGCTGTACGGGCCCGACGGCCTGGCCCTGCCGATGCGGCTGGCGCTGCCCGGCGCGGTGAACCGGGGCAACGCGGCCCAGGCCGTGGCCGCCGCCGTCGCGCTGGGCGCGGCCCCCGCGCGGGCCGTCGCGGCGGTCGCCACGGTCGACGAGGTCGCCGGGCGCTACCGCAGCGTCCGCGTCGGCGACCACGAGGCGCGGATCCTGCTGGCCAAGAACCCCGCCGGCTGGCAGGAGGCGCTGTCGATGGTCGACAAGCACGCGGCCGGGGTGGTCATCGCGGTCAACGGGCAGGTGCCCGACGGCGAGGACCTGTCGTGGCTGTGGGATGTGCGCTTCGAGCACTTCGAAGAGACCCGAGTCGTCGCGGCCGGCGAGCGCGGCACCGACCTGGCGGTGCGCCTCGGCTACGCGGGCGTCGAGCACACGCTGGTGCACGACACCGTGGCGGCCATCGCGTCATGCCCGCCCGGGCGGGTGGAGGTCGTCGCCAACTACACCGCCTTCCTACAGCTGCAGCGAGCGTTGGCGCGCCATGGCTGACTCCACCGTGCGGATCGGCCTGGTGTTGCCCGACGTGATGGGCACCTACGGCGACGGCGGCAACGCCCTGGTGCTGCGCCAACGCCTGCGCCTGCGGGGCATCGCCGCGGAGATCGTCGAGATCACGCTGGCCGACCCGGTGCCCGACTCGCTGGACCTGTACACGCTGGGCGGGGCGGAGGACTACGCGCAGCGGCTGGCCACCCGGCACCTTCTTCGCTACCCGGGCCTGCAGCGCGCGGCCGAGCGGGGCGCGCCGGTGCTGGCGATCTGCGCGGCCGTCCAGGTGCTGGGCCACTGGTATGCGACCTCCTCGGGCGAACGGGTCGACGGTGTGGGCATGCTGGACGCGACGACGTCGCCGCAGGACACGCGCACCATCGGCGAGTTGGTCAGCAAGCCGCTGCTGACCGGGCTGACCCAACGGCTCACCGGCTTCGAGAACCACCGCGGCGGCACCGTCCTGGGACCGGCCGCGTCCCCGTTGGGCACGGTGGTCAAGGGCGCCGGAAACCGCGCCGGCGACGGCCACGACGGCGCCGTGCAGGGCAGCGTCGTCGCGACCTACATGCACGGGCCCTGCCTGGCCCGCAACCCGGAGCTGGCCGACCTGCTGCTCGGCAAAGTAGTGGGCGAACTCGCGCCGCTGCAGCTGCCCGAGGTGGACCTGCTGCGCCGCGAGCGACTGGCGGCCCGCTGAGGCCGCCCAGCGTGTCGTCGCAATGGGTTATATCTCGCGACGGCCCAACTAGCGGCGCTTCAAGGTTCCTTCAAGGATTCGTCCAGCGGCTTCACCGACCCTTTTCTCGACGCACCCCCCGAGAAAAGGACCCCCATGATCAACACCAGGACCATCGTCGCCAAGGCCGCCGGCGCCGTCGGGCTCGCGGCGGTCTTGAGCGCGGCCACCGGCTCGATGGTTGCGCTCGCCGCCAGGGCCGACGCGGCCCAGGACGGGATGCACGGCAACCCGGCCGCCGCGGCGCCCTACTGGCGCTACCAGCAACAGGACCGCGACTGCGCGGAGATGGCGGTGGCCGACGTGGTCGGCCAGGTCACCGGCCGCGAACCCACCGAGGACGAGATCACCGCCGCGGCCGCCAATATCCCGAGCGTCAGCCATCCCGGACCGATCTACCGGCCCGGGAGCAACACCAAGAACTCCGACCTGCCCGTGCTGCTGGCGCACTACGGCATCCACGCCACCGCGGTCCACCCCAACCTCGACGCCCTCGCGCACGATCTGGATGGGGGGCGCAAGGTGATCGTTGGGCTCAACGACAAGATCCTGTGGAACACGCGGGGCGACCGCACCCAGGAAAACCACTTCGCCGTCGTCATCGGCATCGATAACGCAGCCAACGTGGTGCACCTCAACGACAGCGGCATCAAGGCGGGTCGCGACGAACAGGTTTCCATTGCCACCTTCGAAGCGGCGTGGCAGACCAGCGACAACTTCGCCGTCGTCACCAACTGACGGCTCAGACCATGGCGCGGCGGCCGGTGAGCGCGCGGCCCAGCGTCAGCTCGTCGGCGAACTCCAAGTCGCCGCCCATCGGCAGCCCCGACGCGATCCGGGTCACGGTCAGGCCGGGGATGTCGCGCAGCATCCGAACGAGGTAGGTGGCCGTCGCCTCGCCCTCCGTGTTGGGGTCGGTGGCGATGATCACCTCGGTGATGTCGACGTCGTCGACGCGCTCGCCGATGCGGGTCAGCAGCTCGCGGATGCGCAGCTGGTCGGGTCCCACGCCGGACAACGGGTCGAG
Source organism: Mycobacterium sp. E2699 (assembly GCF_001666745.1). NCBI lineage: Bacteria > Bacillati > Actinomycetota > Actinomycetes > Mycobacteriales > Mycobacteriaceae > Mycobacterium > Mycobacterium sp. E2699. The sequence continues at coordinate 36,650 of NZ_LZJH01000099.1, forward strand.
CGCGCCGCCCAGCACGTGGTAGCGGCCGCGGAATTCGCGGGTGCGCTCGACGGCCTGGACGTCCTTCGGCTCCTCGACGACACAGACCTGGGAGCCGTCGCGGCGCGGGTCGGCGCAGATGCGGCAGCGCTCGTCGTCGGAGACGTTGCCGCACACCGCGCAGAACCGCACGCCCTCGCGGACCTTGCCCAATACAGCGGTCAGCCGGTCGATCTCCGGCGGTTCGACCGACAACAGGTGGAACGCGATGCGCTGCGCGCTCTTGGGGCCGATGCCCGGCAGCTTGCCGAGCTCGTCGATCAGATCCTGGACGGGTCCCTCAAACATGTCGGTGCAGCGTCACAGCCCCGGCATCTGAGTGGGTGGCGGCGCCGCCGGTTGGGCCGGCGGCGCGCCCATGCCGCCCGCCAGGGCGCCCAGCCGTTCCTGCGCCATCTTGGTGACCTGCGCCGAAGCGTGGCGCATGGCGCCCACGATCAAGTCCTGCAGGGTCTCGATGTCGTCGGGGTCGACGACCTTGGGGTCGATCTCCACCGCGACCACCTCGCCGCTGCCTTTGACGACGACCTTGACCAGGCCCCCACCCGCCTCACCGTGTATCTCTGCGTTGGCGAGCTGGTGCTGGGCCTCGAGTAACTTCTGCTGCATCTGCTGCGCCTGAGCGAGCAGCTGCGACATGTCGCCTCCGGGTTGCATGACAATCCCCTCGCATCTTGGTCTCGAGTTGGTTTCGCCTGCGGGTGCCGGGCGATTCGGAACACCCAGCGTAGACCGCGCGCCGTTACCTTTGCGCCGTGGACCTACGAGTGAGCAAGCGTGTCGGTATCAGAGTGTTGGTCGCTGTGCTGGTTGCCGTCGCGGCGGCGATCATCCCGACGGCGACCGCCGCCCCGTCCAACATCGCCGGCATGGTCGTTTTCATCGACCCGGGCCACAACGGCTCGAACGACGCGTCGATCAACCGTCAGGTGCCCACCGGGCGCGGCGGCACGAAGGACTGTCAGACCAGTGGGACGTCGACCAACAGCGGCTATATGGAGCACACGTTCACCTGGGACACCGCGCTGCGGGTTCGCGCCGAGCTCAGCGCGCTGGGCGTCCGCACAGCCATGTCGCGCGGTGACGACACCGGGCTGGGGCCGTGCGTCGATGCGCGCGCCGCGGCGGCCAACTCCTTGCGGCCCAACGCGATCCTGAGCATCCACGCCGACGGCGGCCCGCCGTCCGGGCGGGGATTCCACGTGAACTACTCGGCGCCGCCGCTCAACCAGGCGCAGGCCGGTCCCTCGGTGCAGTACGCCCGGATCATGCGCGATCAGCTGCAGGCGTCCGGCATCCCGCCCGCCAACTACATCGGGCAGGACGGCTTGTACGGGCGCTCGGACCTCGCGGGCCTGAACCTGGCGCAGTACCCGTCGATCCTGGTCGAGTGCGGCAACATGAAGAACCCCGTGGATTCGGCGCTGATGGAGTCGGCCGACGGCCGGCAGAAGTACGCCGACGCGCTCGTCCGCGGCGTCGCGGGGTTCCTGGCGACCCAGAGCCAGGCGCGCTGACGGCGCTAGCCTTCCAGTTCTTTCTTCAGGTTGGCCAGCACCTCGCCCTGAATCCTCCTCAGCCCCAAGGGCGCAAAGGTTTTTTCGAAGAAGCCCTTGACGCCGCCGGCGCCGGTCCAGCTGGTCTTCACCGTGACGCTGGATCCCGGTCCGGCGGGGGCCACCGTCCAGTTGGTGATCATCGACGAGTTCGCGTCCTTCTCGATGACGGTGTGGCCCGCCACGTCGACGTTCACCTGCACATCGCGAACGCGTGACTTGGTGGCCTGCAGCCTCCACTTGGCGACCGTACCCGCGCCCTTGCCGCCCTGCAGCACCTGGTAATCGCTGTACTGGGGGGACAGGATCTTCGGGCGCATCTTCTGGTAGTCCGACACCGCGGCGAGGGTGGCCCCGGGCTCGGCGTTGATCAAGATCGTGCTGGCTGCGCTCACCTGGCCCATCGGGCGCGACTCCTCTTCTTGATGTTCGATGACATTGCGATGTCTTGTGATCCCGCCGCGCGCGGGTGCACGGGGTGTTTCCGAAGACTAGGGTATATGTGGTGCCTGTCCCTGGATCTGCACTCTCGGCTCATGCAGCGGGCGTCGACCGGTTGATGGCGAGTTATCGATCCATCCCGACGACGTCCGCCGTCCGGCTCGCCAAGCCCACGTCAAACCTGTTCCGCGCCCGCACCAAACGCGATGCGCGCGGTCTGGACACCTCGTGTTTGACCGGCGTTCTCGCCGTGGATCCCGAGACCCGCACCGCCGACGTCGCAGGCATGTGCACGTACGAGGACCTGGTGGCCGCGACGCTGCCGTACGGCCTTTCGCCACTGGTGGTTCCGCAGCTGAAGACGATCACCCTCGGCGGCGCGGTCAGCGGCCTGGGCATCGAGTCGGCGTCGTTTCGCAATGGCCTGCCCCACGAGTCGGTACTGGAACTGGACATCCTCACCGGCGCCGGAGAATTGGTCACCGCCTCCCGCGGCCAGCACCCGGAACTGTTCCGCGCCTTCCCGAATTCCTATGGCACGCTGGGATATTCGACCAGGCTACGAATCGAGCTGGAGCCCGTGGCCCCCTTTGTGGCGCTGCGGCACATCCGATTCCGGTCGCTGCCCGAGCTGGTCGCGGCGATGGAACGCATCATCGACACCGGCGGCCAGGGCGGTACCCCGGTGGATTATCTGGATGGCGTGGTCTTCAGCCCCGACGAAAGCTATCTGTGTGTGGGCCGGCGGACCACCACGCCGGGACCGGTCAGCGACTACACCGGGAAAAACATTTACTACCAATCGATTCGGCATGACCTGGCCGGGGTGGAAGCCACCAAGGACGACCGGCTGACGATTCACGACTACTTCTGGCGTTGGGACACCGACTGGTTCTGGTGCTCGCGCGCGTTCGGCGTCCAGAACCCGCGGGTGCGGCGCTGGTGGCCCCGCCGCTATCGGCGCAGCAGCTTCTACTGGAAGCTCGTCGCGCTGGACCAGCGTTTCGGAATCGCCGACCGCATCGAGAAGCGTAAAGGCCGCCCGCCACGCGAGCGGGTGGTGCAGGACGTCGAGGTGCCGGTCGAACGGACCTGCGAGTTTTTGGAGTGGTTCGCGGCCGACGTGCCGATCACGCCGATCTGGTTGTGCCCGCTACGTCTCCGCGATCGCGAAGGCTGGCCGCTGTATCCGATGCGCCCCGACCACACCTACGTCAACATCGGGTTCTGGTCCTCGGTGCCGGGCGGCCCCACCGAGGGCGCGACGAACCGGGCCATCGAGGCGAAGGTCAGCGAACTGGACGGCCACAAGTCGCTGTACTCGGATTCGTATTACACCCGCGAGGAGTTTGACGAGCTCTACGGCGGCGAGGCTTACAAGACGGTCAAGAAAACTTACGACCCCGACTCGCGTCTTTTGGACCTGTACGCAAAGGCGGTGCAACGGCGATGACGACCACCCGAGAACCCCATCACACGACCGCCGGGAAGCTCAGCATGGCGGAGATCCTGGAGCTTTTCGCCGCGACGGGGCGGCATCCGCTCAAGTTCACCGCCTACGACGGCAGCACCGCCGGCAGCGAGGACGCGGAGCTGGGCCTGGACCTCTGCTCGCCCCGCGGGGCCACCTACCTGGCCACCGCCCCCGGCGAACTCGGCCTGGCCCGCGCCTATGTGTCGGGTGACCTGCAGACCTACGGCGTCCATCCCGGCGACCCATACCAGCTGCTCAAGACGCTGACCGACCGGGTCAACTTCAAGCGGCCCTCGGCGCGGACCCTCGCCAACGTCGTCCGCTCCATGGGCGTCGAGCATCTGCTGCCGGTCGCGCCGCCGCCCGAGGAGGCGCCACCGCGGTGGCGGCGGGTCGCGGCGGGCGTCATGCACAGCAAGACCCGCGACGCCGAGGCCATCCACCACCACTACGACGTGTCCAACACGTTCTACGAATGGGTGCTGGGTCCGTCGATGACGTACACCTGCGCGGTCTATCCCGGCGCCGACGCGACGCTGGAGGAGGCCCAGGACAACAAGTACCGGCTGATCTTCGAAAAGCTGCGGCTGCGGCCGGGCGACCGCCTGCTGGACGTCGGCTGCGGCTGGGGGGGCATGGTCCGCTACGCGGCGCGACACGGTGTGCGCGCGATCGGCGCCACGCTGTCGGCGGAGCAGGCGAAATGGGCGCAAAACGCGATCGAAGCCGAAGGTCTGGCCGACCTGGCCGAGGTGCGGCACTCCGACTACCGCGACGTCGCCGAGGCGGGATTCGACGCCGTCTCCTCCATCGGCCTGACCGAGCACATCGGCGTCAAGAATTACCCCGCCTACTTCGGCTTCCTGAAATCCAAGCTGCGCACCGGCGGCCTGCTGCTCAACCACTGCATCACCCGCCACGACAACAAGTCGACCTCCTTCGCGGGCGGATTCACCGACCGCTACGTGTTCCCGGACGGGGAACTCACCGGCTCGGGCCGCATCGTCACCGAGGTCCAGGACGCGGGTTTGGAGGTGCTGCACGAGGAGAACTTCCGGCACCACTATGCGATGACGCTGCGGGACTGGTGCCGCAACCTCGTAGAGCACTGGGATGAGGCGGTCGACGAGGTCGGCCTGGCGACGGCCAAGGTGTGGGGCCTGTACATGGCGGCATCGCGGGTGGCGTTCGAGCAGAACAACCTTCAGCTGCACCACGTGCTGGCGGCGAACGTCGCCGCCCGCGGCGACGACGAGCTGCCGCTGCGGCCCTGGTGGCGGCCCTAGACTCCGTCAATCCGACGCGCGCCCAGCTCGTTCTGCAGCAGCTCGAGTGCGGCCTCTTCGGGGTCACGCCGCGGCGCCGACGGCTCACTCCGGCCGGCCTCGGCGAGCATGCTTTCCTCTTCGTCTCGCTGCGCGGAATCCGCGGCGGCCGGCTCGTCGACCGGCGCTTCCTGCCGGGCGGGCGCCGGGGCGCTCGCGGCGGGCGCTCCCGAATCCACCTCGCACCGCACCCGCCAGCTCACCCCCAGCGCGTCTTTGAGCGCCTCGGCGATGACGTCGGCGTTGCGCTGCTCGGACAGCCGCTTGGCCAGCGGCGCCGACGCGTGGGTCAGCACCAGCGTGTCGTCCTCCACGGCCCGGACCGTGGCGCCCGCCAGCATCACCTCGGTGGTGCGGCTGCGCTGGCGCACCTTGTCGCGCACTGTCGGCCACATCGATCGCAGCGCCGCCGCGTTGAGTTCGCCTGGGGCAGAGCCTGATTCGGGTTCTGGCGGCGGCGGAGCGGGTTCGGGCGCGGGCGTCGGATTCGGGTCGGTCTTGGCGGTGGGCGCCTCGGCCTTGGCGACGGGCTTGGAAACGGCCGCCCGTTTCGGCGGCGCGGTTGGCGCCGCCGAAACCTCGGAGGCGGGCAGCGACACACCCAGCCGGGTCTCGATCCGCTCGACGCGCTGCAGCAGCGCCGACTCGGCGTCGCTGGCCGAGGGCAGCAGCAGCCGCGCGCAGACCACCTCGAGCAGCAGGCGCGGCGCCGTCGCGCCGCGCATCTCCCCCAGCCCGGCCTGCACGACCTCGGCGTAGCGGGTCAGGGTCGCCGGGCCGATGCGGGCCGCCTGCTCGCGCATCCGGTCCAGGACGTCCTCGGGCGCGTCGACCACGCCGCGGCTGGCGGCATCCGGAACCGCTTGCAGCACGATGAGATCGCGGAACCGCTCCAGCAGATCGGTGGCGAAGCGCCGCGGGTCGTGGCCGGCGTCGATCACCGATTCGACCGCGCCGAACAACGCGGCGGCGTCCGACGCGGCGAGGGCGTCCACCGCGTCGTCGATCAGCGCGACGTCGGTGACGCCCAGCAGGCCCAATGCCCGCTGGTACCTCAAGTGGTTGTCCTCGGCACCGGCCACCAGCTGATCCAGGACCGACAGCGTGTCCCGCGGCGAACCGCCGCCGGCCCGGATCACCAGCGGGTACACCGCGTCGTCGACGACGACGCCCTCCTGTTCGCAGATCCGCCCGATCAATGCCCGCATGGTCTTCGGCGGCAGCAGCCGGAAGGGGTAGTGATGGGTGCGCGACCGGATCGTCGGCAGCACCTTCTCCGGTTCCGTGGTGGCGAAGATGAAGATGAGGTGCTCGGGCGGCTCCTCGACGATCTTGAGCAGCGCGTTGAACCCCGCGGTCGTCACCATGTGCGCCTCGTCGACGATGAACACCCGGTAGCGCGACTGCGCCGGGGCGTAGAACGCGCGGTCCCGCAGCTCGCGGGTGTCGTCGACGCCGCCGTGGCTGGCGGCGTCGAGCTCCACCACGTCGATGCTGCCCGGCGCGTTGGGCGCCAGCGCCGTACACGACTCGCACACACCGCACGGGTTGGCGGTCGGTCCCTGCGCGCAGTTCAGCGACCGGGCCAGGATGCGGGCCGAGGACGTCTTTCCGCAGCCGCGCGGCCCGGAAAACAGGTAGGCGTGATTGATCCGGCCCGCCTCCAGGGCGATCGACAGCGGTTCGGTGACGTGCTCCTGCCCCACCACCTCGGCGAAGGTTGCCGGTCGATACTTGCGGTAGAGGGCCACGGTCAGCAGGCTACCGTCGCCCGGTGACTACAGCCCGGGCGGCGTCGAGTGTGTATCGGCGGCATCGCGTGTGCGGCCACGGCTTTGAATGTGCGTCCAGGGCGGGATGTCGTCGGAATTTCCGCCGTCAGTGCACAGAGAAAGCCGTCAGCTCACACTCGACGGGGAGGTCGACGGGGAGGACGCCAGCAACGACTCCGAGGCAGCCAGCAGCGCGCAGGTCGCCAGCCCGTCGACGGCGTCGCGCAGGTCGGGCAGCGACGGGAAGGTGGGCGCGATCCGGATGTTCTTGTCGCCCGGGTCCTTGCGGTACGGGAACGACGCGCCCGCCTCGGTCACCGCGATGCCGGCGTCCTTGGCCAGCGCGACGGTGCGCCGCGCCGTTCCGGGCAACACGTCGAGGCTGATGAAGTAGCCGCCCTTGGGCTCGGTCCACGAGGCGATCTTGGAGTCGCCCAGCCGGTTGTCCAGGATCTCGAGCGCCAGCGCGAACTTCGGCGCCAGGATCTGCTGGTGGCGCAGCATCTGCAGGCGCACCCCGTCGGCGTCGCGGAAGAAGCGCGCGTGCCGCAGCTGGTTGACCTTGTCCGGGCCGATCGACTTCTTCGCGGCGTACTGCAGATACCAGGCGATGTTGCCCAGCGACCCGCCCAGGAAGCTGACCCCGGCGCCGGCGAAGGTGATCTTCGATGTCGACGCGAAGACGTACGGCCGGTTGGGGTTGCCCGCCGTGGCGGCCAGCCCGAGCACGTCGACCTGGCGGATGAACTCGTGCGTCAGGGTGTGCACCGCGTACGCGTTGTCCCAGAACAACCGGAAGTCGGGCGCGGCCGTGCGCATCTGCACGAGCCGGCGAACCGTCTCCCAGGAGTAGGTGATGCCGGTGGGGTTGCCGAACACGGGCACCGCCCACATGCCCTTGATGGCGGGGTCGACGGCGACCAGCTCCTCGATCAGGTCGACGTCCGGCCCGTCCTGCTGCATCGGGACGGCGATCATCTCGATGCCCATCGTCTCGGTGATGGCGAAGTGCCGGTCGTAGCCGGGTACCGGGCAGAGGAACTTGACGGCCGGCTCGTCCTTCCAGGGCCGCGGCGAGTCGACCCCGCCGTAGAGCAGCGAGAACGCCACGAGGTCGTGCATCAGCTCCAGGCTCGAGTTGTTGCCGGCGATCAGGTTCTGCACCGGGATGCCGAGCAGGTCCCCGAAGATGGCCCGCAGCTCGGGCAGGCCGTGCAGGCCGCCGTAGTTGCGGGTATCGGTGCCCTCGGAATCGCGGAAATCGTCCCCGGGCAGGCTCAGCAGCTGGTTGGACAGGTCGAGCTGCTCGGGCGAGGGCTTGCCGCGGGTCAGGTCCAAGGCCAGCTTCTTGGCCTGCAGCTCCGCGTAATCCTGCTGGTTGCGCGCGTGTGCAGCGGCAAGTTCGTCCGGGCTGAGCGAATCCAGCGACACCATGGACCCTTTCGCTGTCGAGGCGGCGGCTTCGGGGTCAGGTGTTGGACATGCCGTGGGCCCCGAACCGTGGCGATCGCGAGCGCGCGGTGGGGCACCCCGCTTGCGGGGACCGGGCGCTGCGGGTCGCCACTCGTTTAACCTGGGGGACCCCGCGCACCCGACAGAGCCCATTGACCCTTGCTGCCTTCCGGCCCTGGGGGAGTTCACAGGATAGACGCCGCGCGGGGTCCTTCGGCGAGTCTAGTACCTGGCCGGAAACGATCGGCGGCGGCCATTAAAGCGGACCGGACGCTCGGTTACCATGGCCCACGGAGGATTCGCCTAGTGGCCTATGGCGCTCGCCTGGAACGCGGGTTGGGTTAACAGCCCTCGCGGGTTCAAATCCCGCATCCTCCGCCATTGGTCGCGCTCGGCTCGGGTGCGACAACGCACGGGGGTTGTTTGGAATCGGTTTGACCGGCCTTTAGGCTGGCTTACCGGCCAACAAGCTCACCGGCAGCACGAGGAGGCGTATGGGGCGCAAGGTCGCCATACCGTGGCACGCGACGTTTTCGATCGCTGCCGGCGTCCTCTACTTCTTTTTCGTGTTGCCCCGCTGGCCTGAGCTGATGGGTGAAACCACGCATTCGGTCGGGACGACGCTGCGGATCGTGACGGGCGCGCTGGTGGCCCTCGCCGCGCTGCCCGTGGTCTTCACCCAGCTGCGGACCCGCAAGCCCGAGCTGGGCACGCCGCAGCTGGCGCTGACCATCAGGCTGTGGTCGATCGTGGCCCACGTGCTGGCCGGCGTGCTGATCATCGGCGCCGCAATCAGCGAGATCTGGCTCAGCCTGGACTCCGCCGGGCGGTGGCTGTTCGGGATTTACGGCGCCGCCGCCGCGATCGGCCTGCTCGGCGTGTTCGCTTTTTATCTGTCGTTCATCGCCGAATTGCCGCCGCCCCCGCCGAAGCCGATCAAGCCGAAGAAGGAAAAGCAGCGCAAGAAGCGAGGCCTGCGCCGCAAGCAGGGCGAAACCGAAGAGGTCACGGACGAAGTCGCCGAGGAGTCCGAGGGCGCTGAGACCGAAGAGCCCGAAGACACCGAAGAGGCCGCAGAGGCAGCAGAGCCCGAAGAGGCCGCAGAGGTCGCCGAAGAATCGCAGCCCGAGCAAGAGCCCGCTACCACCGCGGAAGCCGAGACGGAACCCGAACCGGCCACCGAGGAAGCCGAAGCCGCCGAGGAGCCCCGGACCGGCTTGCAGAACCGCCGCCCCACGGGCAAGGGCTCGCACCGGATGCGGCGCCGGCGCACCCGCGGCGGCGTCGCGCTCGACGAATGACCCGGCCCTGGATCAACGCCGCTTGATGCCCTCGACATAGGCCGCGATGCGCCGCTGCGTCTGGTCGGCGCCCCACAACTGGCGGACCTCGCTGTCGATGAGGCCGCCCTCGCGCATCCGTGCCAGCGCGGGGGCCCGTAGCTGCACTTTGGTGTGGCGATAGGCGTCGGCCGGGATGCCACCGCGGTCGGCGGCCTCGGCCACCGCCGCCCCGACGAGATCGTCGGCGACGACGCGGTGGGCCAGCCCGTTCGCGGTTGCCTCGTCGTCCCGATACACGCGGCCGCCGAGCAACACGTCGTCGGCGCGGTCGCCGCACGCGTAGCGCATCACCTCGAGCGCGGCGACGGGGAACGCGACCCCGACGCGGACCTCGGAGGCGCCGATCTGCGCGCCGGGGCTGATCAGCCTGCGGTCGCAGGCGCACGCCAGCACGCACCCGCCCGCGATGGCGGCGCCATTGATCGCGGCCACCGTCGGCCCGGGATAGCAGAACAACGCCTCGAACGCCTCGGACAGCGCCGGGATCAGCCGGTCGGTGTAGTCGGCACCGCCGCCGACCACGCGGTTGAGGTCGACCCCGGCGCTGAAGGCGCGGCCGGCGCCGGTGACGACGAGCGCTCCCGCGCCCGAGTGCTGCAGTTCCCCCAGCGCGTCGGTCAGCTCCTTCAGCAACTCGACGTCGAGGGCGTTGACGGGCCCGGAGGACAGGGTCAGCACCCGGACCCCGCCGACCGCTTCGATCTCGATCACGACGACACCCCCTCCGTCAGCCGGCCGAGACGATGACGACCGGGATGTCGGTGTTCTCGTCGGTGTGGTAGCTCGCGCACACCCGGTGGTAGCCGTCGGCGATCTGCAGCGGGACGCCCGTCGTGAAGTCACCGCGCACCAGCAGGATGGGCGACAAGGCCTGGCCCTTCTTGATCTTGGAGAGATCCGCGGCGACGTGCGGATTGTCGTCGGGCAACAGGCTCAGCCGCGCGGCCCGCAGAATGTCCTTGGCCTTCTTGTGGCTGACGACACCTGATTTCATCTTTTCCGACAACTCGTTGGCGGTGCCCGGCTCCGCCAGCAGCGCGAGGTAGTCGGCGGCCGCCGGGAAGTCATGGGGCTCAGGCTTTTCCAGCCATTTCACGCTCGCCATCGCGCATCTCCCTTCGTCGGGCCGTGTCGAGGCAGCCTACCGGGCGGGCGGCGAAATTGGGATCGGTAGCGGGCCCGGGCATCTGTACTTGCGCCCATGGCGACGCCAATGGGGCGGCGCATGAAGGAAGGAAAACCAGTGAAACGTCTTATCGCGGGAGCGATTGGAACCCTCGGCGTCGCTGCGGCTTCAGTGGCGCTGGTGGGCTGCTCGAGCGGCGGCCACACGGCCGCCCCGTCAAGCACGGGGCCGAGCACGGCGCCCAGCGTCGCCGCCACCGGCACCAACGCCCAGGTCAAGGTGGGCGGCACCGACCTGGCCGGCCTGAACCCGTCCGCGGTCACCTGCGTGCGGACGGGCGGCAAGATCGACATCGGCAGCGGTAACAGCGGCGCCCAGCAGGCGCTGGCTGTGGTGATGACCGACGAGCCCACCCCGAAGGTCGAGTCGCTGGCCCTCTTCGTCGACGGCAGCGCCCTGTCCGTCAGCAACGGGATGGGCGCCAAGGTCGGTTCGGCCAACGTGGCGGTGGACGGCAAGACCTACACCATCACCGGGCAGGCGCAGGGCGCCGACATGAAGAACCCGATGGCGGGGATGATCACCAAGGACTTCAACATCAAGGTGACCTGCGGTTGATCGATCGGACTCCGGGGCGGCGGGCGTGCCTTCACTCACGCGTCCGCCGCTCCGGATCCTCGCCACGCCGACGACGGCGGACTTATGATGCAGCCGTGTCGATCCCCGAGGACTTGGCGGACGCCCGCCGGTTGGCGTTTGCCGCCGACGAGACGCGGGCCAGGGATCTGCTGCTGTCACTGGTGCCGCGGATCGAGCGGGAAGATCGAGACGATCTCATGCTGGAAGTCTTTGCGCAGCTTGGGGAGATCTACCTGGTGCGCGGGGCGAATGACGGCGTGCGCGAGTCGATCCGGCGCATCCGCGACTGCCTGGCCATCTATTCGGGGATCGCCGCCGGCGCAATGCCGGAGGCCGCGGCGCGGGTGACCATGTCCGAGGGCGAGGTGGCGCAACTGGTCTGCCGGTACTCGCGACGGGCGCAATTCCTTCAGACGGGCCTGGCGGCGGCCGCCGGCGACCACGAGGGCGCCGCCTCGGCGCTGCGCGAACTGAGCGACGCGGAATCCGATGGGGACTTCGCCGACCTGGCCGACGAACTCGAGTATCTGCGCGCCCACGCCCAACTGCTGTGCGCGTCGGCGCTCTGCGACGATGACCTGCATGTGCGATCGGTGCCGTTGTGGGACGCGGTGTTCGAGGGTGTGGACCGCCTCCGGGGCGGCAGCGAGTTCGCCGACCACCTCCTGGTCGCCGCGGGCACCGCATACGGCAGATTCTGCGTGGAGACGGGCCGGCTGGCCGAAGCCGAACCCTGGTTGCGTCGCGCGGGCGCCAGGGCGCAGGCTCGCGGATGGGAACTGGCAAGCGCCAGAACGCAGTTGGAGCGTGCGGCGGCGTGCTGGCTGGTGGGCGACCACGCGACCACCGAGCAGCTGGTGTCCGAGGCCCAGCCCGTCATCGCCCGCTACGCCCGGCCGCACGACGCCGCCAGGTGCTGGCTGTACCTGGGGCTCACCCGGCTGGGCTCCGGCGCCCTGGAAGCCGCCGACGAGTGCTGGGAGCAGGCCGAGCGGCACTGGCGGGAGTTGGGGAAGCCGTTACACCTGCACCGGATCTTGTTGCAGCGCAGCTGGATTGCTATCTTCTGGAGCCGCTTCGCCGACGCGGTCGAGCTGATCGCGCAGGCCCGGGACCTGCTCGACTCCTCTCCCCGCAGCAGCTGGTTGCAGTACGCCCAGCTTGACAGCCAGCTCGGCACGGTGTGGCGCGCGGATGCCTTGGCCGACTTGGGTTTCGACAGTTCGGGTGATCCCGACGAGACCCTGCAGGAAACCGAGGCACGGCAGGCCGAGGGGCTCGGCATCCTGCGCGGGGAGGTCGGCACACCGGAATACTGGCGCGGGATGGCCAAGCTCGAGCGGGCCGCGGAGCTCAAGGTGCCGGCCGCGCTGGCGGTCGACTCGGTGCGGTATTCGATCGCCGACGCCGACGCGAGATCGCGCTGGGCCACCACCATTTCTGCCCCCATCTTGGCCGGCGCCTTCGCCGTCGCGTGGGAGTGGGAAAACACCGAGCTGATTAGCGAGCTGGTCGAATACCACAGCGCGCGAGGCACTTTCGACACCGATGCGCAGCGACCGAGGATCGGCGAATGGGCGGCGACGGCCACCGCGACGGTCGTCATCGACACCGGCTCGGACGTGGCACTGGCCGCGGCCGGACCCCCCGCGGCGCGTGCGGGCGGCTCGCTGACGCGGCTCGGCCCGCTGCCGCCGCTACAGATGCAGCCCGACAGCCCGCCGATCATGAGCCGTTATCGCGCATTGGCTTTCGAACGCTACGGTCGCGAGGTCACCGCCGCCGAGCCGGCGTGGTCGACCTGGCCATGAGCGACGCGGACCGGCTGACGCTGGTGCTCCGGTTCGCCGACGTCGGGATCGTCACCTACGGCAGTCTGCGGATCGTGGGACAGCCGTCACGAACCGTCAATTGGGTGATCGAAGATCCGATCCTGCTCGCCGCGTTGCAAGAGCTCACCGACGCCCTGCCCGAGCCCCACGGCGCCGAGAGCCGGCGCGACGCCATCGAACGGGCGCTCACCGCCGGCCCCTTCGCCACGCCGGACGCCGAGCTCACGGTCGCCTACATCCTCGGGGTGCTGCTGATCGGCTCCGCGGGGTGGGAGCTGTTGGCGGAGTGCGCGGCATCGCCGCGGGCGGTGCTGTTCGTCTCGCCCAGCGCGCGGCTGGCACGCATCCCCTGGGGGCTGCTGGCGGTGCCGAAATCGGGACCGAGCAAGGAAGAGTTGGTGCGCGCACGCCAGGACGCCATCACCCGCAGCGGCCGGGTGGCCGCCCGAATCCCTTGGCAGCTGGCCGATATCGGCGCCCATACCGACGGTCACCGCCTGATGGAGCTCGTCGACGTGCTGATGGCGGTGCCGCCCAACATCGTTCACTCGCCGCGGACGCCGGCCGGCTGGGACGCCAGGCGCGACGGTCCACCGTTGCTGGTCCTCGACCCGCGGGTGCCCGGGCAGCGACCCGACTCCGCGCTCGGCTCGGTGCTCGGCCGGCCCTCCCCGCACTCGCCGTTGGCCCGGCACTTCGGCGAGCTGATGGGGCGCCGCCCGGTGCTGCCCGAGGTCGGCGACGTCGTCGAGCTGTTCCGCCGGCAGGACGCCGACCGCGTCTGGCTGGCCAAGCAGCTGGCGCAGGCCCCGAGCCGGCTCATGTACGTCGGCCACGCCAGCTCGGCGCACGGCCGCGCCGACCGGGCCGCCCTGCACCTGGCCTGCACCGCCGGGATCCCGGGAGACGCCGAGGCGATCGGCGATCATCGCCCGCTGACCGCCTCCGACCTGATGTCGCTGCAGCTGCCCATCCCGCCGCGGGTCGCCCTGCTGGCGTGCGGATCGGGCGGCGACTATCAATTCGACGAGGCGACCGGCCTGGTGGCGGCGATGATTCTCGGCGGCGCCGAATTGGTGACCGCCACCTTGTGGTCGCTGCCCACCTCCGCGGCCTATCGACAGTTCGCCGCGCACGAATCGGCCGACCCCATGGCCGATATCGTTGTCGCCGTGGACCGCGCGCAGGACGGCGGGGACGGGGGGTGTGCGGTGAACCTTTGGCAGCGCGCGCAGATGCGGCGCTGGCGTGACGGCGACGTCACCGCCAGCCCGCTGTATTGGGGCGCCCTGGCCACGTTCGCGGTGGACGGCGCGCGCTAGCCTCAGACCGACGCCAGCCAGGACGCGTGCACGGCGAGAACATCATCGGGCAACGAAAGTTCCTCGCGGGCAGCGGGATCGAACGCCACCAGCACGACCAGCCCGGGCCGCAGCACCGACACGTCGAGATCACCCTCGCCGCGCGCCAGCCTCCCGATGAACGTCTCGCCGGACACCGCCACCACCTCGATGAACACCTGGCGCTCGTCGCCCACCTTGCGCACGGTGCCGACGCCGACGGTGGGACCCGCCGCCATGGGACGCCGCACGAACGCGAGCCGGCCCGTTCCCGTCAGCAGCATGAGTAGCTTTTTCATGCCCATCAGGCTCTAACCGCCGGACGGCTACCGAACCCAACTTTTCGGCTGCCGATATTTTGCGATTGCCCCTATCCTGGCCTGATGAGCGCGGATTCGCAGGTTGCGCCCGACGTCGCCGTGGGTCACCCGCGCCGGTCGGTGATCGATGCGGCGTGGCGCGCGATCGGCCCCGGCGTCGAGGTGCTCAGCAGCGACGACGGCGGCCCCTTGAGCCGGACCGTCAAACGCATCATCGACCCCCTGGTGCTCCGCCTGCGATCGAACCCGCAGTACTCGGCACCGGTCGTCCCGCCGGAGACCGCGGCCGCGATGCACGATCTGATCGTCGGTAGCGCGCGCGAATTGCGTTACGCCGCAGCATGGTTCGACACCCTCAAGCTCGAGCGACGCAGGCAGCGGATCCGCACCGGTAACGCCCAGGAACTGTACTTCCCGGTCTGCTTCGAGCTCGCGGTGACGAAAGGCCCACCGGCACCACAGGATCGAGAGACGGCGGCCACCGTGCTCACCGACATCCACCAGGGCCGCGACCGCACCGCGATCGAGGTGCTGCGCCAATACGTGGCGAGCCCCGATGTCGTCGGCAGGCTGGCCGACCAGCTCGACCGCAGCTGGGGTGACGTGCGGGCCGCGCACACCGCCACCGGCCCGTTCCTGGCCGAGCTCGCCACCGTGCTCGGACCCGCCCACGGCCATCGCGCCGCGTCGGCCCGCCAGCGCGTCTGGTCGGCCGTCATCGCCGACGCCACCCCGTACAACCTCGGGGCGCTGGTCCGGTTGGACGGGGCCGAGCTACCGTGGTCGATCGCCGAGCTCGGCCTGAGTTCGTCTGAGCCACAACGCCGGCCCCGGATCGCGGGCGAATCCGACAGTGACCGCCCGCTGGACCGCAGCGTGGTGGACCGGGTGCGCGCGACGCTGCGGCGCGCCCTGGACCGCGACGCGCTGCCCGACATCCCGCTGCTCTGCGAGGAGGAGGTCGACCGGGCGGCCGCGCCGTGGGGACTGCTGTCGGAGGACAAGCAGGCCACGCTCGTCGCCGGCATCGAGGTGGCCGTCGAGCTGGCTCCCCTCGACCCTTCCGTCTCCAGCCGCTACGCGCTGGCGGCCCAGATCCAGGCCCGGCTGCGCAAGGAGGCCTACGTGCTGCACGCGCGGCGCTACCTCGCCGAGGGCGGCCCGATCCATCCCCGCCAGCGCCAGGTGGTGGACGACCTCGCCGGCTACGCGCAGCCCTACCTGAGCCGGCTCTGGGCGCGACTGCACGGGCGCGACGTCTGGCAGGAGCCCTGCGACGACGTCGACGAGGTGCGGTCCCTGCTGGCGGGGGTCGCGCGGTCGGTGAGCCTGGATCACCGGCAGCGGATCAAGGCGATGCTGGAATTGCAGGTGGCCGGATGAGATTGGCCGCCGATTCCGGCCTGTGGACGACGGGGACCGCCCCCGCCGAGTCGCCGCTCGCCGCGGTGCTCGAAGTCAGCGGCGCGGTGCTGTCCTGGATGGTCGACGATCCGCCCGGGGACGCGGGCACCCACATCGCCTTCACCGACCTGTCACGCGCCGACTGGCTTTGGCGCGTCCTCGGCGAGTCCGGTCATGTCGCGCTGGTGTCGGCGGTCGACGGCGCGGCCGATCGGCCGCAGGGCATCGAGCTCTCCGGCGTCGAGATCGTGCCCGGGTCCCTCGCCCCGCTCCGGCGGCTGGCCGTGGGCCATTGGCTGCGGCGCTGGTGGCCCGTCAGCCGCCGGGACGGCATCGCCGCGCTCGACCCCGCAGTGCTCGACGTGGAGGTCGCGCTGCTGACCTCCGGCGCACAGGGCTTCTTCACCGACGACACCCTGGATTCGGATGTGGCCGAGCTGCTGGCACCGCACGCCGCCGCCCTGATCGCCCACGCGCGGGGTGGCGACCCGCGGATCCTGGATCTGGTGCGCGCAGGCACCGGGCTGGCCGACGAGGTGGGTGTGGACGGCCCCGGATGGCCGGAACTGTATGCGGCGCTGGATGATTCGGGGCTGGCGCTTACCGGGGAGCCGGCCCGACCGGGCGGACGCCGCGACGACTACGCGCTGGCCGCCGGCACCGGAGCGGCCCCGCGGGACGCGGCCCCAATCGCCCGAGGCGTCGCGTCCATCAGCTGGAGTGCCGTGCCGCCCGGGATCTTCGACGCGGGCGAGAACACCGTGGACTGGAGCGTCGAGGTGGCCGGCGCCCGCGTGGTCGCCTTCGTGCAGGCGGCCGTCATCGGCCCCGGCCCGGCCACCGGGATCGCGGTACAGCTGCGTTCCGGCGCCATCAGCGGCAGCGGCGCCCTGGACGCCGACGGCGACGCCACCGTGCCCCTGGTCGACAGCGAGCAGCGGCCGGTGACGGAATCGGCTGCCTGGGACCACGATTGGTCGGCGACGTCGCTGATCGTCGGCGCCGAGGTGCCGGGCACGACGGAGTCGCGCGACACCCGCGACAGGGTCCGCCGGTGGGCGCGGGCCCGGTTGGACCGGCCCCCGAACGACGCCTTTCTGGCCGAGATCCTGGCCGCCGAATCCGACTACTGAGCTTCTCGCCCGACCGGGCATCATTCCCTATGCTGAGCGAGTGCCAAACAACTATCGGGTCGTCCAGTGGAACACCGGCAACGTCGGAACGAGCTCGCTCCAGTCGATCGCCGACAACCCGGCACTGGAACTGGTCGGCTGTTATGCCTGGTCGCAGGACAAGGTTGGCCGCGACGCCGGCGAGCTGGTCGGCATCGCGCCGCTCGGCGTGGCCGCCACCAACGACGTCGACGCGCTGCTCGCGCTGAAACCGGACTGCGTCGTCTACAACCCCATGTGGATCGACGTGGACGAGTTGGTCCGCATCCTGTCGGCGGGCGTCAACGTGGTGACGACGGCCTCCTTCATCACCGGGGCCAACCTGGGCGAGGGTCGCGACCGAATCGTCGAGGCCTGTCAGAAGGGCGGGTCGACGATCTTCGGTTCCGGCGTCAGCCCCGGCTTCGCCGAGCTGTTGGCCATCGTCTCGGCGATGGTGTGCAACAGGATCGACAAGGTCAGCGTGATCGAAGCGGCCGACACCACCTTCTACGACTCACCCGCGACCGAGAAGCCGGTGGGCTTCGGCCAGCCGATCGACCACCCCGAGCTCCCGGAGATGGCCCGCAAGGGGACGGCGATTTTCGGCGAGGCCGTGCGGCTGCTGGCCGACGCGCTCGGCGTCGAGCTCGACGAGGTGCGCTGTGTGGCCGAATTCGCCCAGACCACAGCCGATCTCGAGATGGCGTCCTGGACGATTGCCGCGGGCTGCGTCGCCGGCGTCTACATCAGCTGGCAGGGCATTGTCGGCGGCAAGACCCTGATCGACCTCAACGTCCGGTGGCGCAAGGGGCAGACGCTCGAGCCGGATTGGAAGATCGACCAGGACGGCTGGGTCATCCAGATCGACGGGCAGCCGACGGTGACCACCAAGGTCGGCTTCCTGCCTCCCCCGTATTTCCAGGCCGAGACCATCGCCGACTTCATGGCGCTCGGGCACATCATGACGGCGATGCCCGTCATCAACGCGATCCCGGCCGTCGTCGCCGCGCCGCCGGGCATCGTCACCTACGCCGACCTCCCGCTGACGCTGCCCCGCGGCTACGCCAGGGGCTAGCCGCCTCCCGACGCCACCGCCGTCGCGGCCTTCCGCCGCGCGGTTCTGGTGTAGGCCGCGCCGAGCTGCGGCACCTCGAGCGGGCCCTGATGGCGGGCGGCCTCGATCGCGTTGCGCAGCGGGCCGGCCAGTCCGGCGAACGATCCCATGTCGAAGAGCAACGGCGTCAGCAGCCGGTTGTGGACGAAGCCGAAGGCGCTGCCGGATTCCGGGTCGGCCCAGCCCAGGGTTCCGCCCAGACCCACGTGACCAAAACCCTTCAGCAGGCCGGGCACCGGCGACTCGTGGTAGCCCAGATGAAATGGCATGGGCACCACCATGTTTGCGTCGGGCCACTTGCGCTGCGGCCGGCCCGTCAGCCCGCGCACCAAGTCCTCGGACAAGTACTTCTTGCCGTCGATGCGGCCCCCGTTGGCCAGGGCCGCATACATCTTGGCCAAACCGCGGCCGGTCACCACACCGTTGGCCGCCGGCACCTCGCCGTCGAGGAACTCCGTCCGGCCCTTGATGAGGGAGACGACGCCGGGGAAGTACATCGCGCCCAGGGCGCCCGAGAACGGCAGACCGGCCAGCTTCGGCACGACGAAATTGAACACCGGTGCCCGCAAACGCCCCTGCGGCAACAGGATCTGGGCCGCCTTGGTGGGCGCGCCCTCCGGCGGGCGACCGAGGTGCAGTCCGTCGGTGTTGAGCGGGCGCGCGATCTCCTGGCGGATCAGCTCTCGCATGCCCTTGCCCGTCACCGCCCTGGCCAGACCGGACAGCAGCCATCCGTAGGTCAGCGCGTGATAGGCCTGCACGCCCCGCAGATGATCGACGGGCGCGGCGGCAAGGCGCTGCTCCATCAGCAGGTGGTCCATCAGCTCGGCCCTGGTGACGCCCCTTAGGTGCGACAGCCCGGACCGGTGCCGCAAGACGTCGCGCACCGTGATGTCGGCTTTTCCGTTGGCCGCGAAGTCGGGCCAGTAGTCGGCGACGGGATCGTCGTAGGACAGCAGGCCCCGGTCGGCCAGACGGTGAATCACCGTCGAGGCGACCCCCTTGGTCGCCGAGAACACCATCGCGCCGGTGTCGGCGGCCCAGCGTTCGGTGCCGGCCCGGTCCGACCAGCCGGTCCAGACGTCGACGACGGGCGCGCCGTCGATGTAGACGGCCAGCGCTCCGCCGCCGAACCGACGACCGGGGAACAACCGGGCGAACAGGCCGACGACGTTGGAGAAACGAGGGTCGGCGGCACCGGACACCCCGCGCGGCAGGCCGTCGTCGGTCACAAGCAGGGTGGACCCCCGGCGAGGTGCCATCACGGAAATGAAGCTATCAGCCGGTCAGCGCCCTGAACACAAACCGGGCCGCGGGTGGATCACTCCGGCGGTCGGGGAGCCTCGTCCCCGGGTGGGCGCTCCGGGGGCGCGGCATTCAACCACTTCCTGAGCCGAAATAGCTGGTTGACCACCATGCCGATGCCCAGCAGCATCAGCACCGCGACGATAGCCACCACGATTGCGGTGCTCACGCCGTCCATGATGGGCGGATCGCCTTCGGGGTTTCAAGGTCGCCCGCCGCCGGGTAGCCACACCCAGCACAACGACGCGATCAGGAGGCACGCAGATGAGCGGCGCGGACAAGGCGAAGAACAAGATCGAGGATTTGGGCGGCCGGGCCAAGGAGGCCATCGGCAGGGCCACCGGCGACCACGAAACCAGGGACGAAGGCCGGGCGGACCAGGCGAAGTCGAGCCTGAAAGACGCCGGGGAAAAGGTGAAGGACGCGTTCAAGAAGTAATCGACGGCCCGCTGGTCGTTCGTTGGTTCGATCGACAATCCACAGCGCGATTGGCGTCGAACATCAATAAACGACACACGATGCGGAGGTCTTCGAGCATGCGCCGATTCACCACATCCCTGGGAGTCGCGGCGGTCACGGCGGCATTCGCACTCTGGGGCGCCCCCACCCCGGCCGCGTCCGCCGACCCGTGCCCCGACGTCGAAGTCGTCTTCGCGCGCGGGTCGGGCGAACCACCCGGCGTCGGCGGCGTCGGCGGGTCATTCGTCGACGCGTTGCGGGGGCAGGTAGGCGGCAGGTCGCTCGGGGTGTATCCGGTCAACTACCCCGCCAGCACCGACTTTTCCAATCCGGATTTCCCGGCCACCGTCATCGACCGCATCCGTGACGCCGGCACGCACATCGAGTCGATGGCGAAAAACTGCCCGAACACCAAGGAAGTGCTCGGCGGGTACTCCCAGGGCGCCGCGGTGGCGGGCTTCGTCACGTCGGCCGCCGTCCCGGCGGGCGTCCCGGCGTCCGCGGTGCCCCCGCCGATGCCACCCGAGATCGCGAACCACGTCGCGGCGGTCACGCTGTTCGGGACGCCGTCGGGTCCGTGGCTGCAGAAGTACGGCGCGCCGGTGATCGTCATCGGACCGCTGTATCAGCCCAAGACGCTCGAGTTGTGCGCGCCGGGCGACGGGATCTGCGGTGACGGCAACGACGCCTTCGCGCACATGTCCTATCCGATGAACGGCATGACGGGCCAAGCCGCGACCTACGCGGCGAGCCATTTGTAGCCCCGGGCAGAATCGCAGCATGCACGTTCTGGTCACGGGCGGGACGGGATTCGTCGGCGGGTGGACCGCCAAGGCCATCGCCGACGCGGGACACTCCATCCGGTTCCTGGTGCGAAATCCGGATCGGCTGCAGACCTCCGTCGCCAAGCTGGGTGTCGATGTGTCGGACTTCGCCGTCGGCGACATCACCGATCGGGTCTCGGTGCGCGACGCGTTGCGCGGCTGCGACGCCGTCGTGCACAGCGCCGCCCTGGTGGCCGTCGACCCGCGGCAGACCAACGAGATGCTGACCACGAACATGCAGGGCGCGCAGAACGTCCTCGGCCAGTCCGTCGAGCTCGGACTGGACCCGATCATTCACGTGTCGAGCTTCACGGCGCTGTTTCACCCGGGCCTTCAGACGCTGACGGCGGACCTGCCGGTCGTCGGCGGGGCCGACGGCTACGGCACGTCCAAGGCGCAGGTCGAAATCTATGCGCGCGGGCTACAGGACGCCGGCGCCCCGGTGAACATCACCTATCCCGGCATGGTGCTCGGCCCGCCCGTCGGCAACCAATTCGGGGAGGCCGGCGAGGGTGTCAGGGCGGCCGTGCAGATGCACGCGATCCCGGGGCGCAGCGCGGCCTGGCTGATCGTCGACGCCCGCGATCTGGCCGCGTTGCACGCCGCGCTCCTGAAGCCCGGGCGGGGGCCGCGCCGCTACACCGCGGGTGGGCACCGGGTCCCCGCGGCCGAGCTCGCGGCGATGCTGGGCGAGGTCGCCGGGACCCCGATGGTGGCGGTCCCCATCCCCGACACCGCGCTGCGCGTGGCCGGCGCGGTCATGGATCGGGCGGGCCGGTTTCTGCCCTTCGACACGCCGATCACATCGGCGGGGATGCAGTACTACACCCAGATGCCGGCGTCCGACGACTCGCCCAGCGAGCAAGAACTCGGCATCACCTACCGGGATCCCAAGGAAACCATCGCCGACACCTTCGCGGCCCTGCGCACGGCGGGCCGCTAAGCCCTTTGCGTCGACCGTGCAACTACCGACCTTTCTCGGGTCGCCCGTTGCAATCTGGCGAGGGACTTTCGGCTGCCGTAACGGGGGCCTAATCCTCTCCCCGGCCGCGGTCCGGTGCGGGAACATCGCCGTAGCCTTCGGCTAGGAGCTGTGTCATGACGAAAACCATTCCGCCACTTGACCTTTCGTGGCTGCTGATCGAATCACCGGCCGGCACGACGCACGTCGGCGCGATGCTGCTGTTCAAGAAGCCCGCGGGCCGGGCGCCCGTCGTGCGCGAGATCGTGCAGGCGTATCGGGCGTGCACGCCGGTGCCGCCGTTCAACTACGTCCCCGAGCTGCTCGGGCGCTCCGCCCCCCATTTCCGGGAGGTGACGGACTGGGACCCCTACTACCACGTCGGGCACCTGGCGCTGCCCGCCCGAGCCTCGTACGACGACCTGCTGCGGCTGGTCGCCGACCTACACGAACCACAACTCGACCGGGATCGGCCGCTGTTTCGCTGCTGGGTGATCGACGGTGTGCCGGACGGAATGTTCGCGATCTACACCAAGACCCATCACTCGATCATCGACGGCGAGTCGGGCCTGCGGCGGCTGTACGCCGGGCTGAGCACGACCGATCGGCGCGGCGTGCCCACCCCCGCCTTCGCGCTGAGCACGCCCGAACCCGCGCCGCATCCCCCGACGCCGCTCGCCGGGCGCATCGCCGATGCGGTGCGGGGCGCCCTCACCCAGGTCGGTGCGGTGAACCAGGTCTCGGTCGGCGCGCTGCGCAAGGTCCTCGCGGGCGTGTTGGGGTCGCATCTCGAGGGCAGCTTGCCGTTCGCCGCGCAGCACGGCCCCACCAACGAGCCGCTCAAGATCGGGCGAAGCTTCGCGACGCTGTCCCTGCCGCTCGACGAGATGCGCGAGGTCGGCCGACGGTTCGGGGCGACCCTGAACGACGTGGCGGTCACCGTGGTCGACGCGGGGCTGCACGCCTACCTGCGCGAGACGGGCCGGGACGTCGCGCACCCCTTCATCGCGATGTGTCCGGTGTCCATGCGGGCCGACGGGGACACCGCGATCGGCACCCGCGTGTCGGCGATATTTCCGCGCCTCGGCGAGCCCGGCGCGAGCGTGTCCGAACGAATCCGGCAAGTGACCGACTCGGTCGCCACGTGCAAGAAGGAACTCGGCCGCATGTCCAACGAGGCGGCGATAACCTACGCGACCGGGCTCGTCGCGCTCGCCGGCCTCGGGTCGTCCACACACCTGGACCGGGTGGCCCACCCCGCGTGCAACCTCGTCATCTCAAATATGGCGGGCGCCAAGGAGATCCGCTACCTCAACGGTGCGCGACTGCTCGGCATCTACCCGATTTCGGCCCTCGCCGCCTCGATCGGGCTCAACGCCACGATGGCGTCCTATCACGACAGCATGGACTTCGGGTTCGTCGGCAACAGCGCCGCGCTCGACGGCCTCCCGCGACTCGCGCGTTGCACGAGGGAGGCCTACGACGAACTGAAGGAAGCGGCGGGACTGCAACCGGCGCGCCGGAAACCCGCCACGGTGTAGGAAGATCGACGGATGAAGAGCGTCACCTGTACCAACGCGAAGCTTGAGCTCGTCGACACCCCGACCCCGACCCCGGCGAAGGGTCAGTTGCTCATCGAGGTGTTGCGGTGTGGCATCTGCGGATCGGACCTGCATGCGCGCCACCACTGCGACGAACTCGCCGACGTGATGGTCGAAGCCGGCTACGACGCGTTCATGCGATCGAACCAGCACGTGGTGTTCGGTCACGAATTCTGTGGGGAGGTGCTCGATTACGGCCCCGGCACGCGGAAGGCGCCGAAGACGGGCACTCATGTCGTCGCGCTGCCGTTGTTGCGCCGCGGCAAGGAGGTGCACGGGATCGGGCTGTCGGCGATGGCGCCGGGCGCCTACGCCGAGCAGCTCCTCGTCGAGCAGTCGCTGACGTTCGCCGTCCCCAACGGGCTGTCACCGGAGGTGGCGGCCCTCACCGAGCCGATGGCCGTCGCCTGGCACGCCGTCCGCCGCGGCGAGGTGGGCAAGGGCGACGTGGCGATCGTGATCGGCTGCGGGCCCATCGGTCTCGCGGTGATCTGCATGCTCAAGGCGCGCGGGGTGCGCACCGTGGTCGCCAGCGACTTCTCGGCCGGGCGGCGCGCGCTGGCCACCGCCTGCGGGGCCGACATCGTCGTCGATCCCGCGCAGGACTCGCCGTATGCGACGGATGCCAGCCGCAAACACCTCAAGGGCATCGTCGAGGCGTTCGACCTGGCGGTCGGCACGATCGAGAAGATGCAGAAGCTGCGGCTGCCCTGGTGGCACCTATGGCGCGCCGCCGAAGCGGCCGGCGCCGCCACGCCCGCGCACCCCGTCGTCTTCGAATGCGTCGGCGTCCCCGGCATCATCGACGGCATCATCGCGAGCGCGCCACTGTTCTCGCGCGTCGTCGTGGTCGGCGTCTGCATGGGCTCGGACCACATCCGGCCGTCGATGGCGATCAACAAGGAGATCGACCTTCGGTTCGTGCTCGGCTACACCCCGCTGGAGTTCCGCGACACGCTGCGCATGCTCGCCGACGGCAAGGTCAACGTCGCGCCGCTGATCACCGGGACGGTCGGGCTCGGCGGCGTCGAGGCCGCGTTCGATGCGCTCGGGGACCCCGAGGCGCACGCGAAGATCCTGATCGACCCCCGCAGCGACGCTACGCAGCCGGCGTGATCTCCAGCCCCACGTGCACCTTGTCGATGCCGCCCCGCACGATCGAGTGCGCATAGAACCACCAGGCGTGGTACCAGTACCGCTTGAGCACGGCGTTGTAGACCCGCCGCGTCTCCGACTTCGGCAGCAACCGGGCGATCCCTTCCACCGGTTCGCTCCTGGGCTTGCCCAGTGCGGCGCTGCGCGCGATCGTCACCCGCGGCGTGTTGTTGATCCGTTTGACCTTCCACGACCCGTCGTCGGTGATGACCAGCAGCTTGTCGCCGTCGGGCACGCCCCAGATCGGTGTCGGCTTGGGACGGCCGTCCTTGGTGAAGGTGGTCAGCAGCAGGTACTTGGACGTGATCACGTCCTGAAAGCGGAGGGGCACGATTTTTTTCCTATCTCTGCATGAGCTCAGCAGGACAATTCCCGATCGTCTGACTTCCTAACCTTTTGCGTAGCCAGTGCCGGCCCCGCCTGCCCAGCAGGCTGCCCGCACTGGATTTCTCATAATCGAGGAGGGGCGCGCCTCGTAACCCGCTACGCGGGAGTCGTTTTCGGTGACATGCGCAAGGCGAGCGCGCCGCCCGGGCAGCAGCCCAAACGTTCAGGTCAATCGCGGTCCGCGCATAAGGCGCAGAGTCGAATGGCCCTACTGCGGCGCGAATCGGGGCGCAAAAATTGCGTATATGCGGCAGTAGTGCCGCGCATGGTTGTCGTACGTTCATCCCAACCGCTGTTCAATCGGAGGTCGGTCATGCTGGACCTGGCGTTCGTGGCGTTGCTACTTGTGCTGACCGCGTCGGCCGTCGGGTTTGCCGTTGCTTGCGATCGATTGGCGCCGCCCGAGGAGCCCGCGCTCGGGGAAACGGACCGCCGGCGGGCACCGCGGACCGAGGCCGGATCGGTATGACGTTCGACGATGTGACAGGGATTGTCGTCGCCGTGATGCTGGGCGCCTACTTGGTCTACGGACTGATCCGGCGGGGAGACCTTTAGATGGTTGCGGCAAGTTGGGCGCAGATCGCGGCGGTGTTCGCGCTTCTGCTCGCCAGCACACCCGTTCTGGGAAATTACCTTGCCAAGGTGTACGGCAACCAGAAGGCGCCGGGGGACACGTTCTTCCTGCCGGTGGAGCGACTGATCTACCGGTTGTTGCGCATCGACCCCGACAGTGAGCAGCGCTGGACCGCATTCGTCGGCTCGGCGGTGGCCCTGACGTTGGTGGGAGTGCTGCTGAACTACTTGGTATTTCGCGTACAGCACCTGCTGCCCGGCAACCCCGATCATTTCGGCGCGGTCAGCCCGCCGCTGGCGTTCAACACCGCGGTGAGCTTCGTCACCAACACCGACTGGCAGAATTACACGGGCGAATCGACGCTGAGCCAGTTCAGCCAGATGTTCGCGCTTGTGGTGCATCAGTTCTTGTCCGCCGCCATCGGGATGGCGCTGGCCGCGGCGTTCATCCGCGGCGTGATCCGAACGCGGACAACAACTTTGGGAAATTTCTGGGTCGACACGGTGCGCTCTCTGGTGCGGGTGTTGGTACCCATGAGCTTCGCGTTCGCCATCGTGTTGCTCGCCGGCGGCGTGATCGACAACTTCCATCCCACCCGCGTCGTGTCGAGTATTTCCGGGCTCCAACAAAGCATCCCGGGCGGCCCGGTGGCGAGCATGGTGCCCATCGAGATGATCGGCGACAACGGCGGCGGCTACTTCGGCGCCAACATGGCCCACCCGTTCCAGAATCCCAATCCCGTCATCAACGTGCTCACCATCTGGCTGGCCGCGTCGATACCGTTCGCGTTCCCGTGGGCGTATGGCCGACTCGTCGGATCCATGCGGCAGGCGACGGTGGTGATCGTCGCCATGGCCACCTTGTACACGCTCTCGGTGGTGCTGGTGGCGGCGCTGGAAGCCCATGGCAATTCGCACATTCCACAGTTCGGCATCGCCCAATACCCCACTGCCGACAATCCCGGCGGCAACCTGGAGGGCAAGGATCTGCGCCTTGGAGCGACCGGTTCGGCATTGAACGCCGTCACCATGACTTCTACTTCGACGGGCGGGGTGAACGCGGCGATGGAGAGCTATACGCCGCTGGGCGGTGGTTTGTCGTTGTCGGACATGATGCTCGGGGAGGTCATCCCCGGCGGCACCGGCACCGGCCTGTACGGAATGTTGATCTTTGTGCTCATCACGTCCTTCATCGCCGGGCTGATGGTGGGACGCACCCCGATGTATTTGGGCAAGCGTCTGCTGGCCGGGGACATGACACTGGCGGCGATCTACATATTGGTCCTACCGGTCACGCTGCTGACGTTCGCCGGCATCTCGCTGCTGCTGCCGTCGGCGGCCCACCAAATCTCGACGACGGGGCCACATGCGGTGACCGAGGTCGTTTACGCCTACACCTCTGCCGCGCACAACAATGGGTCGGCGTTCGCCGGGTTGGCCGGCAACACCCCCTGGTACAACTCGACGCTGGGGCTGGCCATGTGGGTCGGGCGGTTCTTCGAGATCATTCCCGCGCTGGCACTGGCAGGTTCGCTGGCAAGCAAGCGCAAATACACGGTCACCGCCGGGACGCTGCGCACGGACACGCCGCTTTTCACTGCCCTGCTCGCTGCGATTGTCGTGATCTTGGTAGGTCTCACCTACTTCCCGGTACTCGCCCTTGGCCCGATGGCCGAGCACTTTTCCGGGCACTTCGGAGTCTGACGGGATGGGAGCCATGACAACACAGACGGCCGCCCCGCCCGGTCGGCACCTGGGTCGCGAAACCCGGCAATTGCGCGAGTTGTCAATCGTCGATCCACGGATCGTCCGCAGAGCCGTCGTCGATGCTCTGCTCAAACTCGATCCGCGGCTGATGGTGCACAAGCCGGTGATGTTCGTCGTCTATATCGGCAGCATCTGGACCACGTTGCTATTCGTTCGGGACGCGCCGAAATCCAGTGCCAATGACAATCTGTTCACCGGTCTGGTCGTGCTGTTCTTGTGGTTCACCGTGCTGTTCGGCAACTTCGCCGACGCGATGGCCGAGGGCCGCGGAAAGGCACACGCCGACGCGCTGCGCCGGGCCAGGAAGGAAACCGTCGCCTATGTCCTGCAGCCGGATGGGACTACGAAGGACATTCCCTCCACCGACCTGAAAATCGGTGACCGCTGTGTGGTCGAGGCCGGTCAGGCAATCCCAGGCGACGGCGAGGTGATCGAAGGCATGGCGATGGTCGACGAATCAGCCATCACCGGTGAGTCGGCCCCGGTGGTCCGAGAGTCGGGCGGTGACCTCTCCGCGGTCACCGGCGGCACCGTGGTGCTGTCCGACCGCATCGTTGTCTCGATCTCATCCCCGCCCGGGCAAACCTTTCTGGACCGCATGATCGCTTTGGTGGAGGGTGCGAACCGGCAACGCACGCAGAACGAGCTGGCCCTGACAGTGGTGCTGGTCAGCCTGACGTTCATTTTTCTGGTTGCGGTCAGCACCTTCCAGTTGGTTGCGATCTTCTCGGGAGTCAAGCAGCCGATCGTGTTGTTGGTTGCCCTGCTTGTGCTGCTGTCGCCGACCACCATCGGGGCATTGATTTCGGCCATCGGCATCGCCGGCATGGACCGGATGATCCGCCACAATGTGCTGGCGATGTCGGGGCGGGCAGTGGAGGCCGCCGGCGACGTGACCACGCTGTTGCTGGATAAGACGGGCACCATCACGTTCGGCAACCGGATGGCCACGGCGTTCGTCCCCGTCGGCGCCACCGAAGAACACGCCTTGGCCGAAGCCGCGCACCTATCGTCCCTGGCCGACGAGACGCCCGAGGGCCGTTCGATTGTGGAGTTCGCTGAACAACAGTGCGGCTGCCAGCCGCGCGAAATCGCCGGGGCGAGCCTGGTCAATTTCAGCGCCAAGACCAAGATGTCCGGAATTGACTTGCCAGACCGCAAGATCCGCAAAGGTGCAGTGGCAGCGGTCAGCGACTGGGTCCGCGCCAACGGTGGCACCGTGCCACCTGATACGGACGAGATCGTAGCTCGCATCGCCACCAGTGGCGGGACCCCGCTTGCCGTTGCCGACGAGCATGGCCTGCTGGGCATCGTTCATCTCAAAGACACTGTAAAGCCAGGTATTTCGCAGCGCTTGGGCGCCATGCACCCGTTCGGAATCCGCACCGTGATGGTGACCGGCGACAATCCGGCCACCGCCGCCGCCATCGCCAACGAAGCGGGCGTCGACGAGTTCATCGCTGAGGCGACCCCGGAAGACAAAATGGACCGGATTCGAACCGAACAGGCCGGCGGCGACCTCGTAGCCATGACCGGCGACGGCACCAACGACGCACCGGCTCTGGCGCTGGCCGATGTTGGGGTGGCCATGAACAGCGGCACCCAGGCCGCGAAGGAAGCCGGCAATCTGGTCGACCTGGACAGCGACCCGGCCAAACTCATGGAAATCGTCCAGGTCGGCAAGCAGCTGCTCATCACTCGTGGTTCGCTGACGACGTTCTCGGTCTGCAACGACGTGGCCAAGTACTTCATCGCGATCCCGGCGATGGTCCATGCCGTTTATCCGGAGTTGGCGGCGATCGACGTTCTCAACCTGCACAACCCGCATACGGCCATCCTTTCCGCGGTCATCTTCAACGCGATCATCATCGTGTTGATGATCCCGCTGGCGCTGCGCGGTGTCCGCATCAAGGCGATGGGCGCCACCGCCATGCTCCGCCGGAACGTGTTGATCTACGGCGTG
Source organism: Mycobacterium sp. E2699 (assembly GCF_001666745.1). Classification (NCBI taxonomy): domain Bacteria; kingdom Bacillati; phylum Actinomycetota; class Actinomycetes; order Mycobacteriales; family Mycobacteriaceae; genus Mycobacterium; species Mycobacterium sp. E2699. The sequence continues at coordinate 65,976 of NZ_LZJH01000099.1, forward strand.
GGCGGATTGATCACCCCGTTCGTGCTCATCAAACTTATCGACATCGCCATCGTCGCCCCGATAGGAATTCGCTAAATGCTGCGTTCCCAGCTGTTTCCGGCGGCCGTGCTCACCTTGCTGGCCAGCGTGGTGCTGGGTGTGGCCTACCCGCTCACCACCTACGGCATCGGCCAACTGGCCTTCCGCCACCACGCGGAAGGCTCCCTGATCAGCCGTGACAACCAAATCGTCGGATCCAGCCTGCTCGGCCAATCCTTCACCGATGCCAGGGGCAACCCGCTGCCACAGTATTTCCAGTCTCGCCCTTCGGCCGCGGGGAACGGCTACGACGGCACCGCCAGCGGGGCAAGCAATCTCGGTCCCAGCGATCCCCGACTGCTCGGCGCCATCCGCGACAGAGCCGCTGCCTACCGCACCTTCAACCAGTTGCCCGGCGATGCGGCGGTGCCGATCGATGCGGTGACCGCCTCCGGATCGGGTCTCGATCCCGACATCTCCGTCGCCAACGCCAACCTCCAGTCATCGCGAGTCGCCGCCGCCCGGCGTCTGTCACCGGAAACCGTTGCGGCGCTGGTGCGCGACCACACCACCGGCCGCGCGCTGGGTTTTCTAGGGGAAACCGTAGTGAATGTCGTCGAACTCAACCTTGCGCTCGATCAGCAGCAGCCGCCGGGACGCTGACGACGACCGTTGCGGCGCCGTCCGGACCCGTTTCCATGCGGAGCGATCCGTCGACTGCCTCGAGCAGGTCGCGCGCCGCCTCGACGGTGAAGTGGTCACCGCCACCATCGGCCGGCCCATGCCCGGAATGGCCTGTCTGAAAACGTATTTCGACCCGATCACCGCACGGAGTCGCAGCGATCGTCGGTGTGCCACCCGGTGAGCTGAGCCTAATTGCGTTGGCGGTCAAGGCCGTTACCACCCGCGTCAGCACCGCGGCGTCGGAAAGCACATTAGGCAAGTCGTCGGGCAACACGACGTTCACCGCGTGATGCCCGGGACCGAGTTCGTCGAGCGCGGCGGCCACCACCTCGGCGACATCCACCTGCCGTATGCGCACATCCAACGCACCGGCCCGGGCCCTGGCCACATCGTCCAGTTCGTTCGCCAGTGCCCCGATCCGGTCGACCGCGCTCTCGAGCGTGTCGATGGGCTCGCCGTCCCGGGCGGCAGCCGGTAAGGCACGCAGTGCCGCGACAGCCCGCTTGGCGGAGTCGACCCCCTCCGTAAGGGCACGATCGGCCGCGGCAGTCAACGCCGTTCGCCTGCGCTCGCTCTCGGCCTGCCGTTCGGCGCCGGCGGCACGTCGGCTGAGCCTGCGCTGGCCCAGGTTCTGGGCGATCTGGGCAGCGCACGCGGTGAAGATCTCCATGTCGGCCGCCGACAACACCGGTCCCCGGCCGGCGAGCATCGAGCAGGGATCCAGCTCGGCCTGCACCGTCGCCTCCTCGATCCCCTCCGGGGGCCGGTCGCCACTGCTGGCGGTGACCACCCAAGCAGCCGACGGCTGCGTGGTCGGGCGTTCCAGAACGCTCAACCCCTCCAGCCCGAAGGTCTCCCGCATCACCTCCAGCAGCTGTGGAAGCTCACCCTCCCCGCGCAGTTGCGCCTCCGCCATCGATGTCAGGACCGCGGCCTCCGCGCTTGACCGGGCGGCAAGCCGGCGTCGCCGGGCACTGACTTCCACGGTCCAGCTCACCAGCAGCGCCACCGCCAGATACACCACAAGTGCCACAACGTCGTCCATGAGCGCGACTCGCAAGGAATACAGCGGCCGCGTCAGGAAGAAGTCGGCCGTCACCGCGGACATGATCGCGGCGATCAGCGCCGGATACCACCCTCCCACCACGGCGATCAGGACGACCACCGCCAGATACACCAGCAGGTCAATGGACAGGCTCAGCCGGGTGCGCAGCAGGGCCAACACAACGGTCATGGCCGGTATCAATACCGCTGTCAGGACGAGCGCCTGCAGGCGCCGGCGTCCACTGACACCGCGCAGCTGCGGAAGCCGCACCGCAAACCGTGACGGCGACTCATCGCTCACCACATGCACGTCAAGGCCCGGGCTCAACCGAGACAGCCGACGGGCCACCACCTCGCGCCCGGTCAACAGGCGCCACCAGGTTCTTGGACGGCTTTCGCCGATGATCACCTGGGTGGCGTTCTCGTGCTGCGCGAACTGTGCCAGCGCGCTGCTCACCTCGGCACCGACCACCTGGTGCCAACTGCCGTCCAAATCCTCGACCAAGGTTCGCAGGCCGGCCAGGGTGGCCGCGTCCGCCCCGGGCAGCCCGTCGCTACGCGACACGTGCACGGCCATCAGGTCGCTGCCCGGTGTGCGCGCCGCCAGCCGCGCCGCCCGCCGTATGAGCGCCTTGCTTTCCGGGCCACCCGACACGCCCACCACGATGCGCTCCCGGGCCTCCCAGCCCGTGCTGATCCCGTGCTCGCTGCGGTAACGGCGCAAGCCCTCATCAACCCGGCCGGCCATCCACAGCAACGCCAGCTCCCGCAGAGCGGTCAGATTCCCCGGCCGGAAATAATGCGACAAAGCCGCATCGATTCGATCCGGCGGATAGATGTCCCCGGCAACCATGCGCCGCCGCAGCGCCTCGGTCGACAGATCCACCAATTCCAGCTCGTCCGCCTCCCGCACGACCACGTCGGGCACCGTTTCGCGCTGCCGCACACCGGTAATGTCGGTCACCACGTCGCCCAGCGACTCGAGGTGCTGAATGTTGAGCGTCGTGATCACGTCGACGCCGGCATCTAGCAGCTCCTTCACGTCCTCCCAGCGTTTGGCATTGCGCGAACCGGGGACATTGGTGTGGGCCAGTTCGTCGATCAGCGCCAGCTGTGGACGGCGGCGCAAAACCGCGTCCACGTCCATCTCCGAAAGCACCCCGCCCCGATACCGGACTTGACGCCGGGGAACCACCTCCAAGCCCTCCACCAGCGCCTGGGTCGCCCGCCTACCGTGCGGTTCGATGTACCCGATCACGCAGTCGACGCCTTGCCGGCACTGGCGATGGCCCTCGAGCAGCATCTCGTAGGTCTTGCCGACCCCCGGAGCAGCTCCCAGGTACACGCGGAGCTTCCCCCGTGCCATCAGCAGCCGATTTCTACGACAGTGCCGGCGCGGCCGTCCACGCGCATCAGCGTAAACCGATTCGCTGATGCGCCGAAGGATCCCGAGAGGCAAGCGTGGGTGCCGAGGCACCCCAGGACCGGTCGGCGCATTGTCGGCTCAGGTGTTGCGGCCGCCGTTGACGCCCAGTATCTGGCCGGTGATGTAGCCGGCCTCCTCGGACACGAAGAACGCGCACGCCGCGGCGATGTCCTCCGGCCTGCCCACCCGACGCACCGGGGTGCGCGCGATGTGGTCTTCGACGGTGCCGCCGAGCAACTGCCGGCGCTCGGCGCTGCGCAGCATCGGCGTATCGATGAATCCCGGCGGAATCGCGTTGACGGTGACCCCGCTCGGCCCGTATTCGAGGGCCAGCGACTTGGTCAGGCCGTTCACCGCGGACTTGGCCGCCACGTAGTGGGCCATGAACGGCTGCCCGGAGTGAGTGCTGGACGACGAGATGTTGACGATGCGCCCCCATCCGGCCTCGACCATGTCGGGCAGCGCTGCCTGGCAGGAGTGGAACACGCCGTTGAGGTTGACGTCGATCACCTTCGACCATTGCTCGAAGGACATGTCCAAGAATTTCTTGAAGCCCTCCACGCCGGCGGCGTTGACAAGCACCAGGATCGGACCGAACGCCTCGCGGATCGCCGACATCGCGGCATCGACCTGCGCGCGGTCGGTGACGTCCGCGACGTACCCCGAGCCGTCCTCGGTGACGGACAGGTCGATGACGGCCACCCGAAATCCGTCGCTGCGCAGTCTCTCGACGATCGCGCGGCCGATCCCGGACGCACCGCCGGTTACCACCGCAGTCTTCACGTGCACGCACCTTCCTGAGCGACCGCCCAGCACGGGGGCTCGACCTTGCCTATCACCCTGGCGCGACGAGGGTCAAGTCGCGCCGCGGCCCGGTTGATTTTTGGCGATCGCCCAATCTAGGGTCCGGTGATGGCCAGGGACTCCACCACGCGGGACATGCTGATCGACGCCACGAGTCGGATCATGGTCGACGAGGGATACGCCGCGGCCACATCGCGACGCGTGGCCGCCGAGGCCGGCGTCAAACCGGCGTTGGTGCACTACTACTTCCCGACGATGGACGATCTGTATCGGGACGTCTTCCGTCGCGGGGCCGCCGCCTACCTGGAACGCCAGCGGGAAGCGCTGGCCTCCGACCGGCCTCTGCACGCCTTCTGGGAGACGCTCGTCGAACCCAAGGACGCCCGGCTGCTGCTGGAGTTCATGGGACTCGCCAACCACCGCAAGGAGATTCGGGCCGAGATCTCCGCGTGGCAGGAGCGGTGGCGCGAGATGCAGATCACCGCGCTCAATTTCATCGTGCGTGAACACGGCCTCGACACAAGCGAATTCCCGCCCGCGGGCATCGCGGTGGTCATCGCCGCGATCGGGCGCACCCTGATCCTCGAACAGACGCTCGGCACCAAGGGCGGCCACGACGAGGCCGTCGCGCTGGTCAAGCGGTTCCTGGACCGGTTCGAGATGCCGACCAAGCACCCGACCTAAGGCAGCACGACCCGCAGGCGCTCCCAGCCGCGGACGGTCGACGTCGACGCCAATTGTGCCGTGTCGTAATCGATGTCCCAGTCGGGCCAGCGGTTGAGCATCTCGTCCAGCGCGACGCGGCCCTCCAGCCGCGCCAGGTTCGCCCCGAGGCAGTAGTGCACGCCCTTGCCGAAGGTGATGTGCGAAATGTTGTCGCGGCGGATGTTGAACGTGTCCGGATCGGTGTAGCGGCGGTGGTCGCGGTTGGCGGCGCCAAACAGCAGCAGCATGGCGCTGCCGGCCGGAACCGTCCGGCCGTAGCACTCGAAATCCTTTGCCATCCAGCGGGCCACGTGGGGTCCGGTGGGTTCGAACCGCAGCGTCTCGTCGACGGTCCGGGTCAGCAGCGACCGGTCCTGGTAGACCTCACGGCGCTGGTCGGGGTGCTCGGCGAGCACTTTGGCCAGCCAGCCGATCAGCCGGCCGGTGGTCTCGTTGCCGGCGCCCGCGACCACCTGGGTGTAGTGCAGCACCTCCTTGCGCGTCAGCTTTCTGCGCACCCCCTGCTCGTCGTCGAACTCGACGTTGAGCAGCGTGGTCATCAGGTCGTCCGACGGGTTCTTGGAGCGCCATTCGACGTAGTCGGCGTAGATGCGGCCGTCGGCGATGGAGTCGGCGTCGGCGACCTTCATGGGCGTACCTGGCTTGGTCCGCAGGTTGGCGTCATTGGCGTCGCGAACCGAAACCTGTTCCGATTCGGGGATTCCCAGCAGCATCCCGATCACCCGCATGGGCATCATCGAGGCGAGCTCGGCGATGATGTCAAAACTCGCCGACCCGGCCAGCGGGTCCAGGCACCGCACGCAGTACCGGCGGATCTGGTCTTCGAGGGCGGCCATCCGGCGCGGCGTGAACACCCGCGACATCAGGCCGCGCAGCCTCGTGTGCTCGGGCGGATCCTGGAACATCATGACGCCGCCGGGCATGTCGAACTTCGACTGGATCAGTTCGAGGATGTCGCTGCGACGGTTGGAGAACACCTCCCAGTTGCCCAGAGCGCGTTCGACGTCGGAAAACCTTGATATCGCCCAAAAGTCGTACTTTTCGTTGTAGTAGATCGGCGCTTCTTCGCGCAGCCGCGCGTAGGTCGGGTACGGGTCGGCGATGATGCCCGTGTCGTAGGGGTCGTAGTAGACGTCGGTGTCGCTGGTGACGGTCATCGATGCTTTCCTCACTTCAGGCAGCTGCCGGCGTCGACGGGCAGCGCGACCTCTTGCGCCGGCCGGACCGCGTGACTCCTGCCCTGCCCGCGCGCCGCGCCGGTCACGAACGCGACCTGGCCGTCCATCCGGCCCGCCATAGCGACCTCGATTTCCGCCAATTTTGGGCGATCGCCCAATTTCTGCCGCACGCCATGTCTAGCAGCAGCGACCGGAGCTCGTCAAGCACTCGACGCGGTTCGTGGTTTCAGACAGTGGGGATGCCCAGAATCAATGCGAGGCCGCGCTCGATCTGCTGCATCGTTTCGGGTTCCAGAGTTCCCAGTCGCTCCAGCAGCCGCGTGCGAGCGACGGCGCGTACGCCACGACAAACCGCGACGCTTTCGGCGTCCACGCCTTCGGCAGGCGAGATGCGCGGCCGCAATGGGCTATCGGCAAGAGAACTCGACACCGGTACCACCACGACGAGTTCATCGTCGATTCCGACGAGTATGTCGTCGACGGAGACGACGACGGCGGGCCGGTGCTTGCCTGGTTCACCGGGGCGAGCTGCGCCGAGGGCGACCAGCCACAGCTCACCGCGTCTGAGTTCAGGCAAGACCGTCGCTGACCGTGACGTCCCAATCGCTGTTCTCGGCGCGTGCAGCTTGCAGCGCCGCCTCGGCGCGGCTGGCGTCGCGTTCGGCGCGGAAGATCGCTTCGTGATCGGCACGGGCGGCCAGCTCCGCGAGCAGGGCAGCGATAGAGATTCCCCGCGCGCGCGCCTGGGCCGCCAGCAGGTCGCGCGTGTGGACCGGAACTCTGATTGTAGTCGTCGGTGTAGACATATTCCGTAGTCTATTCGGTAGATATTAATTTTTCAGGTGAGGCCCCGCCCAGCGGCGAAAAGCGGGATTGTGCGCCAGAAGTGCGGACGATTAGCCGGCCGTATTCAATCTGTGAAGATTAATCACGCCGGTGTGAAAGCTTCGTTAAGAACGCGGCGGACCGCGGCTTCCCCCTGCACCGTGGACGTATGACGCTGTTCGAGCTGCTTCCATCGCCGCGGCGCGAGGTGGATCCGCACCTCGACCGGGCGATCTGGCCGCTGACCAGTTTCGTGGATGAGCTGGGCCGGTTGCGCGTCGGCGGGGTGGCCGCAACGGACCTTGCCGCCGAATTCGGTACCCCTGCCTACGTCGTCGACGAGGATGACTTCCGGGCGCGCATCCGCGGTTATCTCGCGGCGCTTCCGGGCGTCGAAGTGATCTACGCCGGTCGGGCGCTGCTCAGCGCGGCCGTGGCCGGCTGGGCCGCCGACGAGGGCGCGGGCGTGGACGTCTGCTCCGGCGGCGAGCTGGCCACCGCGCTCACCGGCGAGGTGCCGCCGTCGAAGATCATCCTCGACGGCAACGCCAAGACCGCCGGCGAGCTGGACGACGCGGTCACCGCCGGGGTCGGGCGGATCGTGATCAATACGCCGAACGAGATCGCGCTGCTCGCCGGGCGGGTGCGCCGGCGGCAGCGTGTGCTGATTCGGGTGATTCCCGACGTCGATGCCGGCGCGCTGAGCGCGGGGGTGCTCGACCAGAAATTCGGGTTTGCGATGGCGGGCGGCCAGGCGGCCGGCGCGGTGAAGCGCGTCCTGGGTCAGCCGTGGCTCGACCTGGTTGGGTTGCATTGTCAGCTCGGGTCGCAGCTGGCCGACGCCGGGCTGTACGGCGAGGCGATCCGGCAAGTGCTGGCCTTGATGGCCGAGGTCCGTGACCGCCACGGGGTGGTGCTGGGCGAGCTCAACCTCGGCGGCGGGCACGCGGTCCCGTATCGGTCCGGCGACCCCGAACTCGACCCGCGATCGCTGGGCGCGGTCGTCCACACCGCGGTCAGCTCCGCGTGCGCGGAACACGGTTACCCCCGCCCGCGCGTCGTGCTCCAGCCGGGCCGGGCGATCGCGGCCCGCGCCGGGATCACGCTCTACCGGGTGGTCGCGGTCAAACGCCAGCCCGACGGACGCACCTTCGTCGCGGTGGACGGCGGCATGAGCGACAATCCGCGCATCGCGGGCGTCGACGCGAGATACGCCGTGGCACTGGCCAATCGGCAGGGGCCGTGCGCCGCCGCACCGGTCACGGTGGTGGGTAGGCACTGCGAGTCCGGCGACGAGATCGCCCGCGACGTCGTGCTGCCCGCCGATATCCATCCCGGCGATCTGCTCGCGGTGGCGTGCACCGGTGCCTATCACTACTCGACGGGATCGAGCTGCAGCCTGGTGGGCCGCCCACCCCTGATCGCCGTCACCGGGGGCAAGGCGCGCGAACTGGTGCGCCGCGAGACCATCGCCGACCTCCTGGGCCGAGACCGTGGCTGGTCGGGCCACTCCGATAAAGGCGGATCACGATGTATGCCATAGCCGTTGGCGAGAGCTGGGCCGCGCGGGCATTCTCCCGCGCGGCATCGGTGCGCATCACGGCGGCCTACGCCATCCTGCTGGCCGCGATCTCGGTCGTCTTGAATGCGCTCGGTCCTCACGCGCGCGAGGTTGCGGTGAGCCGCATGAGCACCAACTTGCACAATCTCGCGCACGGCCACCTGAGCACGCTGGTGGGCAGCGCGTTCGTCGAGGACGGCGGGGAGATCTGTCTTTGGCTGCCGTGGCTGGTCTGCTTGCTGGCCCTGGGCGAATTGATCTGGCGGGGCAAAGGTTTGGTGGTCGCGTTCGCGGTCGGCCATGTCGGCGCCACGTTACTCGTCGCGGTGGGGCTGGTCGTCGCGCTCAAGGCGGGATGGCTGCCGTTCTCAATTGCGCGGGCGAGCGACGTCGGGGTCAGTTACGGCGCGGTGTGCGTGCTGGGCGCCTTGACGGCGTCCATACCGTCGCGCTGGCGCCATCTTTGGGTCGGGTGGTGGCTTGGCATCGCGCTGATGGCGGCCTCGGGGGCGGACTTCACCGCCGTCGGGCACGTCCTGGCGCTGCTGCTCGGCATCGGTTTGTCCTTCCGGCTACCGTCGGCGGCCGAGTGGACGCCCGTGCGGGTCGCTTTGCTGATCGGCGGCGCCGGCTTCGGTTATTTCGTGCTGTCGGGCTCATCGGTGGAGACGACGGTCGCTGGTTTGGGGGGGACGCTCATCGCGTTACTTGCCGGCCAGCTGGCGCAGGTGCGCTACGCCGCGTCACAACCCGAATTTGTGCCCCAGCCGGCAGCGGCCTAGCTCGACGCTGCGGTCTGACGGGCCGCCTCCTGGGCCAGCTGCACCCGCGAGGTGAGGCCCAGTTTGGCGTAGACGTGCGTCAGGTGGGATTGCACGGTCCGCGGCGAGACGAACAGCCGGGTGGCGATGTCGTTGTTGCCGAGTCCCTCGCTGACCAGGCGGACGATATCGCGCTCAGCCGGGGTGAGCGAGGCCCAACCGCTGGCCGGGCGTTTGCGTTCCCCGCGGCCACGCTGCGCGTAAGCGATCGCCTCTTCAGGCGAAAGAGCCGTGCCCTCGGCCCACGCGCATTCAAAGTCTTTCTCCCCTAGGGCATCACGAATCCGCTTCACCGAAGCCTCGTAGCCGGGGTCCCACACCTTGAAGCGCACCGCGCCCGTACATTTCCGCAGAGCCTCCGCCGCGCCGAAGAGCCGCGCGCCTTCGCAGTGACTGCCGCGATCGCCCGCCAACATGGCTAGGCACTCCAACAGATCGGAAGTGCCAAGAAACGCTTGCATGTTGGCGGCGATTGCGAGCGCGTCGTAGGCGTCGCGCTCGGCCAGATCCGGCTCACCCTGCGCGATCGCCACCCGAGCGCGTCTGCTCAGCGCCACCATCAGGTACCAGCCGGTCGCCGTCGACACGGCCTCGTTGGCCACACGGCGTGCCGCAACCAGATCCCCGCCCGCCAATGCGGCCTGCGCACCGACGGCACGCCCAACCGCCTTGGTCGCCGGCTGAACATCGTGGTAATGCCAGACCACTTCCATTGCGTCCAGCGCCGTCGCAGCATCGCCGGCGGCCAGAGCCGCAGCAGACAACGCTAAATAGGCGTTGCCCGTAGCAATGCCACCCAGCTCGGTGGCGCCTTCGATGGCCGCGTCCGCCGCGGCTCGGGCCGCGGCGGCATCACCCTGATACGCGAGCGCGATGCCCTGGCCCGCAAGGCTTAGCGCCCGATAGATCCCGTCGTGCGCTCCCTCCGCCTCGGCGACCAGTTCGGCGAATTGTGCGACGGCTCCGGTCAAATCACCCTGCATCAGTTGTGCCAATCCAAGGCACCAGCGGCATTGGCGCAACGCGAACCGATCACCGATCGCCCCGGCGAGGTCGCGTCCCTCTTGACCGGCCTCGCGCGCCGCAACCGGGTCACCCACCGTGACTGCCCCGCGCGCCTGCCAGGCGAGGATCTGGCTGAGCCTCCACTGATCGCCTGCCGCCCGGGCCAGGCCGTCCGCCTCGGCGAAGTACGGCCACGCCGGCTCGGCGTTGTATGCGGCGATCAGGCCGCAGGCGGTCAGCGCCCGGGCCAGCAGGGCTGGATCGTCCGCGTCCCGTGCGAGAGCCACAGCCTGCTGTGCCTGATCCAGGCTGCTGTAAGCGCCCGCAACGGTGGCGAGCACCGCCTTATCGGCCATCGCTCGCGCCCGCACGGCTGCCGCCACTACGACGTGCGGCGCATTGTCATCGGTGAAGGCCGCCTCGAACCAGGCCAGCCCTTCCCGGACGAGGCCGCGCGCTTGCCAGAGCGGCTGCAGCGAGGACGCCAGCGCTAACGCCAGCTCGACGTTGGAGTTTTCCCGGCTCCACCCAAAAGCGGCACGCAGGTTGTCGATCTCTGTTTCGGCCTGCTCGAGACGTTGCTCATAGGTGCCGCGCGCCGGCGCGTCGAGCAGCGCCGCCAGCGCCGTGTAGTAATCACGATGCCGCGACCGCACGGTGTCGGCTTCACCGGACTCACCGAGTTTCTCCAGCGCGTACTGGCGCACGGTTTCCAGCAACCGATAACGCGTTCGGCGCCTTACGCTTTCGGCGACGACTAATGATTTGTCGACCAACAGGGTGAGCTGATCGAGGACCTGGTAACGCTCCAGCCCATCGGCGCCGGCCACTCCCTGCGCCGCGTCAAGGTCAAATCCGCCCAGAAACACAGCCAGCCGACGCAACAGGATCCGTTCGGTCTCGGTCAGCAGCGCATGCGACCAGTCCACCGAGGCTCGCAACGTCTGCTGGCGACGCACCGCAGTACGCGCACCGCCGGTCAACAACCGAAACCGATCATGCAGGCTGTCCAGTATCTCGCCCACCGACAACGCTCTCACCCGCGCCGCCGCCAGCTCGATCGCGAGCGGCATCCCATCCAATCGCTGGCAGATCTCGGCGATGCTAGCGATGTTGTCGTCGGTCACGGCGAAGCCGGTCTGAGCCAGCCTGGCCCGGTCGGTGAACAACTCGATGGCCTCATCGCCCAGCGACAGGGACGGCACCCGCCACGTCGCCTCACCAGGCACACCGATCGGTTCACGACTGGTTGCCAGCAGCGTCAGCCCCGGCGCCGCACCCAAGAGCGCGACGACCATCTCGGCGCACGCATCAAGCAGGTGCTCGCAGTTGTCCAACACCACCAGCAGCTGACGGTCATGAACAAACCGCAGCAGCGTATCCATTGTCGAGCGGCCAGGCTGATCAGGCAGACCCAGTGCGCGTGCCACCGTGACCGGCACGACGGCGGGATCCGTAATCGGAGCCAGGTCCACATACCAGACACCCTCGGCATGGCCGGCGGCCAACTGATTTGCGACGTGCACCGCTAGGCGTGTCTTCCCCACGCCGCCCGCACCGGTCAGAGTGACCAACCGGTTGCGCGCCAATGATTCTCGCACTTCGACCAGCTGTTGGTCACGGCCGACAAAGCTGGTGAATTGCGTCGGAACATTGTGCATTGCAACGCTTTTTGGGGTGCGCAAGGGTGGGAAGTCGTTGCGTATGTCGGGATGACACAGCTGCACGACGCGTTCGGGGCGGGCAACACCGCGCAGCTCATGGGTGCCCAAATCGGTCAGCCAAGCATCGGCCGGTAGCGTGTCAGCCACAAGATCCTCGGTCACACCCGACAGCACCGTCTGCCCGCCATGGGCCAGATCGCGCAACCGCGCGGTCCGGTTGATGGTGGGGCCAATGTAATTACCCTCGTCGCGCAGTTGCACCTCACCGGTGTGCACGCCGATGCGCAAGCTCACCGGGGCCAGCGGCGCCCGCTGCAACTCCAGCGCACACGCCACGGCATCACTGGCCCGAGCGAACGCCACAACAAAGCTGTCGCCCTCACCCTGCTCCACCGGACGCACCCCGCCATGGGCGGCCACCAGATCCGACAGCGCCTCATCCAACCGCGCGAAAGCCGCCGTCATCGGCTCGGGCTGGGTCTCCCACAGCCCGGTGGAGTTTTCGACGTCGGCAAGAAGCAGCGTCACCGTGCCCGTCGGCAAAAGCCCGATCACGCCAAGCTCGCTCCAGTCCACCCCCGGTAGATCCGCGCGTGGATCAATCTCGCTCATGTTAATCAGCGTGTGCCCGCATCAGCCATAAAACATCAGCGGAAACGCGCAAACTCGGCACAAAGATGCGCGGGTTTTCTCCGCGCTTACTCAGCGTTGCCGTGAGACGGGGAGCGATGCCGTGTCGCTCTCGTCGTCGTAGCCACGGTCTCCCCAGTGGCGCGGAGAACTGCCGAAGTGTTTACCATCGCTGCCCTCCAGGTCGTCTTGAATGGCCTTTTGCGCCTTGGGAGGCAGCGTGTGCAGCATCTCGCGCACCCGGGCCCTGCGGCGCTCCACCGCCTTACGCTCCGGCATCCCCGGCGTGGCGACGACTTGCGGCGGCACTCCCTCGATGTCCTCGACGCCGCCGGCGTGCTGACCGGCGTCGAGCATGGCCTGCTCCTCGGCGATCGTCGCCTCGTCCTTTTCCTCCGACATGCCGATCGGGCCGATGCGGCGCCCGTTGAGGAACTGCCCGACAACCGGCTCATCGCTGGTCAACAACACTTCACGCGGGCCGAACATCACCAGTCTGCGGCGGAACAGCATGCCGATGTTGTCCGGCACGGTACGGGCGACGTTGATGTTGTGCGTCACGATCAGGATGGTCGCGTCGGTCTGCGCATTGATGTCGATGAGGAGCTGGCACAGGTAGGCCGTACGGACGGGGTCCAGACCGGAGTCGGGCTCGTCGCACAGGATGATCTCCGGGTCGAGCACCAACGAGCGGGCCAGGCCGGCGCGCTTCTTCATGCCCCCGGAGATCTCACCGGGCATCTTGTGCTCGTCGCCGCCAAGGCCCACCAACTCGAGCTTCTCCATGACGATGTCATGGATCTCGCTCTCCTTCTTCTTGGTGTGCTCGCGCAAAGGGAACGCGGTGTTGTCGTACAGGTTCATCGAGCCGAACAGCGCGCCGTCCTGGAACATCACGCCGAACAGCCTGCGGATGTCGTAAAGCTCCTTGGCGGTGCTCTTGATGATGTCCTGGCCGTCGATGACGATCGAGCCGCGTTCCGGTTGCAACAGTCCGATCAGGGACTTCAAAAACACCGACTTGCCGGTTCCGGACGGCCCTATCAGCCCGCTGACCTCACCCGGAGGGATGTCCATCGTGACGTCTTCCCACACCCGGGAAGGCCCGAAAGACTTGCTGAGGCCAGCGACCGAAATTCCGATGCCCATGTGCATGCTCCCCACGGTTTTGCCGGCCACCGCATTCACCGGCCGTAGGACCGGGATAGCCGTTTGGTCGCGGCGCAACCGTCTGAGCCGAGAATTCGTGGAATCAGGCCTGGCGGGCCGCCTCCTGGGCCAGCTGCACGCGAGACGCGAGGCCCAGTTTGGCGTAGACGTGGGTGAGATGCGATTGGACGGTGCGGGGCGAGACGAACAGCCTGGTGGCGATGTCGTTGTTGCCCAGCCCCTCGCCGACAAGTCGCACGACGTCGCGCTCCGCGGGGGTGAGCGACGCCCAGCCGCTGCTGGGGCGTTTGCGTGCGCCGCGGCCACGCTGCGCGAAGGCGATCGCCTCTTCGGTGGACAACGCCGCGCCCTCGGCCCACGCCGCGTCAAACTCACTGTCGCCCATGGCTTCTCGCAGGGCGGCCACTGCGGCTTCGCACGCGGCGTCATAGACCTTGAAGCGGACCTCGCCGATCCGTTGCCGGATGGCGTGTGCGGCGCCAAAGAGCCGGGCGGCTTCCCGATGACTACCGGCGCCCCCGGCTAGGGCGCCAAGGCACTCGAGAGTGTCGGCAACGCCTGAGCGCGCCTGCATGTCGGCGGCGCATTTGAGCGCGTCGTGGGCGCTGCGTTCTGCCAGTTCGAACTCGCCCTGTGCGATCGCCACCCGGGCGCGCGTGGTCAGCGCCGACGTTGACCAGATGCCGGCCGTCGTCGACACGGCCTCCTCGGCCCAAAACCGGGCGGCTGCGAGATCCTTATCCGCTAGCGCCGCCTCGGCATTCCAGATGCGCTGCGCCCGCTCCGCGCCGCCACTCACCAGAATTCTGTGTCGCAGGCTGGCCTCGCGCGCCTCGTGCGCCGCCGCTCCATCCCCCGCGGCCAGGGCGGCGGTCCCCAACGCCATATGTCCTACTGCCGCGAACCGGCCGCCGACCTCAGCGCCGACCTTGAGGATCGCCGCGCCCACCGCGCGGGCCGCAGCCACCTCCCCCTGGCGTGTTAGTGCCATGCTCTGGCCGGCCAGGCCGTACACCCTACCGAGCTCGTCGTGATCCGCCTCGGCCTCAGCTGCCACCTCACCGCACAGTGCGGCGGCCCCGGCTAAGTCACCGCTGAGGTGCCGCGCCGCCGCAAGGTAAAACCGACACATACGCGAGCTGAATCTGTCGCCGATCGCGTCGGCGAGGTCGCGCCCCTCCTCGCAAGCTGCGCGCATCCGTAGCGGGTCGACGACGTGGGCGTACCGCGCCCGCAGGGCATAGATCTGGCTGAGAAGCCATCGATCGTCGACTGCACCTGCCAGACCGATCGCCTCCGCGGCACAGGTTTGGGCCACCTCGACGTGATAGACGAGGCTGGCGGTGAATCCGCAAGCGGTCAATGTCCGGGCCAGCAGGGCCGGATCATCGAGGCCTCGCGCGATCGCCACCGCATGCTCGGCTTGCTCCAGGCAGTCGACGCCTAGATGAGCCCCGAGCATGGCCCGATCGGCGACCGCCCGAGCGCGCACAGCGGCCCCCAACCCGGGGTGCGGTTCCTCCAGATCGGCGAGCGTGGCGTCAAACCAGGCCAGCCCTTCCCGGATGCGTCCCCGCGCGAGCCACAGCGGCTGCAGCGAGGACGCCAGCGCCAACGCTCGCTCCACGTCGGAAGTTTCCCGGCTCCAAGCGAACGCGGCGCGCAGGTTGTCGATCTCGGTTTCGGCCTGCGCAAGACGCCGTCCGTAGTCGTTGTCGGCCGGCGCATCGAGCAGAGCGGCCATCGCCGTGTAGTGATCGCGGTGACGCGTTCGGACGGCATTGGCGTCGACCGACTCGCTGAGCTTTTCCTGGGCAAATTGGCGGACTGTTTCCAGCAGGCGGTATCGCGTTGCGCCACAGGCTTGTTCGGCTACCACGAGGGACTTGTCGACCAGCAGCGTGAGGAGGTCGATCACCTGGAAGCGCTCCACCTCGTCGTGGCCGCCGACCGCCTGGGCAGCCGCCAGATCGAAGCCACCGACAAACGCCGCTAGCCGGCGAAACAGCACCCGCTCCGGTTCGGTCAACAGGGTGTGCGACCAATCCACCGAGGCGCGCAACGTCTGCTGGCGGCGCACCGCGGTGCGCGCACCCCCGGTCAGCAACCGGAATCGGTCATGCAGACTGCCGACTATCTCGGCCAGCGACAGCGCCCGCACCCGCGCCGCGGCCAATTCGATCGCCAGAGGTATTCCGTCGAGGCGCTGGCAGATCTCGCCCACCACGGCAGAGTTGTCCTCGGTGAGGGTGAAGCCCGTCTGCGCCAAACGTGCGCGATCAGTGAACAACTCGACCGCCTCGTCAGCCAGCGACAGTGACGGCACCCGCCACGTCGCTTCGCCAACCACTCCGATCGGCTCCCGACTCGTGGCTAGCAAGGTCAACCGCGGCGCCCCACCCAGCAGCGCGACGACCAATTCGGCGCACGCATCGAGCAGGTGCTCGCAGTTGTCCAGCACCATCAACATGTGGCGGGCACTAACAAACCGCAGCAGCGTGTCCATCGTGGAGCGGCCGGGCTGGTCGGGCAAACCCAGTGCCCGTGCCGCCGCGACGGGCACCGCGGCGAGATCGGTGATCGGCGCCAAGTCCACATACCAGACACCCTCGGCGTATTCGGGCGCCAGTTGGCTCGCGATTTCCACCGCCAGGCGCGTCTTGCCCACGCCGCCCGCGCCGGTTAAGGTCACGATCCGATTCTGCGCCGACAGCTTTCGCACCTCGGCCAGCTGTGGCACGCGGCCGACGAAGCTGCTGAACTGCGGCGGAAGATTGTGCCCCGCAATGCCTTTCGGCGTCCGCAAGGGCGGGAACTCGTTGCGGAGATCGGGATGGCACAGCTGCACCACCCGCTCCGGGCGGGGAATGCCGCGCAGCTCGTGGGTGCCCAGATCGGTCAGCCACGCATCAGGGGGCAGCGTGTCGACGACCAACGACTCGGTCACGCCCGACAGCACCGTCTGGCCGCCGTGGGCCAGATCGCGCAGCCGCGCCGTCCGATTGATGGTGGGCCCGATGTAGTTGGCCTCGTCGCGCAACTGTACTTCGCCGGTATGCACGCCGATGCGCAAGCCGATCGGCGCCAACGGTGCCCGCTGCAAACCCAGCGCGCAGGCCACCGCGGCACTGGCCCGGGAGAACGCCACCACAAAGCTGTCGCCCTCACCCTGCTCGACCGGCCGCACCCCACCATGCGCGGCCACCAGTTCCGACAAGACCTCGTCCAGCCGCTCGAACGCCGTGGTCATCTGCTCGGGCTGGGTCTCCCAAAGCCGCGTCGAGCCCTCGACGTCAGCCAGCAGCAGCGTCACCGTGCCGGTCGGCAAAAGCCCGCTCACGCCAAGATCGCTCCAGTCCACCCCCGGTAGGTGCACGCGCGGATCAACCTCGCTCATGCTAGCCAGCATGCGGCCAACACAGATAAGAAACATCAGCGGAAACGCGGAGATTATCGCCGACTGAATGCGGATCTTGCGACGTCAGCCGGTTCAAACGGTCCGCCGACTGCTGCCGCAGGGTGGTGGCGAGCGACCACTCGTCCACTGCCAACCGAGTCCGGACATCCGACCCGTCAGCACGGATCTACGCATTGCGGCCGATGGTCTGGGCCCGCGTTCAGCGAATAGTCGTTTCCACACCAACGCACGGAGGCGACTATGACCACCGACACGGCATCCACCTGCACGTGCCCGACCGTCTTCGACGCGGGCCTGCCCAGCATCGCCTACGACCACCTCACCGACTTCGAGGAGGCGCACCGCATCGTCGCCGCGGTCCGAGAGCGGGCGCCGATCGCGATCGGACCGCACGCGCCCGAGGTATTGAGCTACAGGCTGGTGCACGCAGTGCTGCGCGACCCGCGCTTCGTCAGCGCCCGCGGCCTGGGACTCGATCTGCAGGGCGTCACTTCCGGCCCGCTGTGGGAGCGCGCCGCCGCCAGCCTCCTGAGCCTCGACGGCGAGGCGCACCACCGGTTGCGCCGGCTGGTCTCGAAGGCTTTCGCGCCGCGCGGCGCCGAACGGCTGCGCGCTCTGGCCGTCGAGATCATCACAGAGCTCATCGACCCGCTCACTCCGCTCGGACGCTGCGACGTGGTCAGCGACATCGCCCGCCCCTATCCGACTCCGGTCATCTGCGCCCTGCTGGGCGCTGCACGCGAGGATTGGCCGAAGTTTTCCGCCTGGGCCGACCAGATCAAAAAGGTGTTCGACTGGAACGTCGCCCAGGACGGGCCGGCGATCCTCGCAGCATTGGAGGAGCTCGACGCCTACATCGAGGAAATGATCAACCTCCGGCGCAACACGTTGACGGACGATCTGATCTCGGACCTGATCCGCGCCGAAGACGACGGCGACCGCCTCACCCACGAAGAACTGGTCAGGTTGGCCGGGGGGCTGCTGAGTGCCGGCACCGACACCACCCGCAACCAGCTCGCGGCCACGGTGCAAGTCCTGGCCGACCATCCGGACCAGTGGGCACTGCTGGCCCAGAACCCCGAGCTGACCGGGAACGCCGTTAATGAGCTGATGCGTTACTGTCCAATCGTTTTCGCCGTCGCGCGCAAGGCGGCCGAAGACATCGAACTGGCCGGGGTGATGATCCCGGCAGGCACCCTCGTGCTGGCGAACACGGCTTCGGCCAACCGGGATCCGGCCGTATACGACGAGCCGGATCGCCTCGACATCACCCGCACCGATCCGCCACCCATGCTCACCTTCGGCGGCGGAACGCATTACTGCCTGGGCGCACACCTCGCGCGGCTCGAACTCACCGAGGCCCTGCGTATCATCACTCAGCGCATGCCCAACCCGCACCGCACCGAACCCGCGCAGTGGAAGGCAATGACCGGAATCATCGGCCCGATCAGCGTGCCGCTCGAATTCGACAGCGCGCATTGACGATTGGGGCGCCGGCGCCGGTCATGCGTGGCGGGCGGCCTCCTGCGCAAGCTGCATGCGGGAGGAAAGGCCGAGTTTGGCGTACACGTGGGTGAGGTGGGACTGAACCGTCCGCGGTGAGACGAAAAGCCGAGTGGCGATGTCGTTATTGCCGAGCCCGTCGGTGACCAACCGCACGACGTCGCGCTCGGCCGGGGTCAGCGATGCCCACCCGCTCGAAGGTCGTTTGCGTTCGCCGCGGCCGCGCTGCGCGTAGGCGATCGCCTCCTCGGCGGACAGCGCGGCGCCTTCGGCCCACGCGGACTCGAAGTCATTGTTGCTCATCGATTTTCGGAGGTCCGCTATCGCGTTCTCGTAACCGGCGTCCCAGATTTTGAATCGGACTTCGCCGGTGCGTTGCCGGACGCCTTGTGCGGCACCGAACAACCGGGCGGCCTCGCGATGACTGCCGGCCTGCCCCGCCAGCGCGGCGAGGCACTCGAGGATGTCGGCAAGACCTGAACCCGCCCGCATGGCGGCGGCGCGTGCGAGCGCGTCCTGAGCATCATGCCGGGCCTTCTCCAGCTCACCTTGCGTGATCGCCACGCGAGCGCGTGTGGCCAGCGCAAACATCAGCCACCAGCCGGTCGTTGTCGCGACTGCTTGGTCGGCGGCACGCTGGGCCGCGAGCAGATCCCCGCCCGCCAGCGCGGCCTGCGCACTGAACACGAGTGGCCATGCAGCCTGCGCGGGCAAGACACTCCAGTGCCGCCAGGCGCTCTCGCTAGCGTGTTGTGCCGTCGCAACATCGCCAGCGGCCAGGGCTGCCGAAGCCAACGCCAGTGAGCCGAGACCCGCAGCCATTCCGCCCACTTCAGAGGCGGCCTCGACGGCCGCATCGGCAGCCACCCTGGCCGCACGCACGTCACCCTGGCTGGCCAGCGCCACGCTCTGGCCGGCAAGGCCGTATGCCAGAAAGGTAAGGTCGTGAGCCGCCTCGGCCTCGGCGGTCACCGCGCGGAACTGAGTGGCGGCTCCGGCCAGATCGCCCTCGAGGTCCTTTGCCACTGCGAGGCACCATCGGCACTGCCGCGACGCGAACCGGTCGCCGATCGCGTCGGCAAGATCGCGTCCTTCCTCGCCGGCTACGCGCATCGCGAACGGGTCACCGGCCGTGGTTGCCGCGCGCGCCTGCCAAGCGAGGATCTGGCTCAACCCCCAGGGGTCGCCCAATTTTCGGGCCAGGCCGATGGCCTCGGTGAAATACGGCCCCGCCGGCTCGGCGCTGACCGCGGCGATTGGGCCGCAGGCGGTCAGCGCCCGGACTAGCAAGGCCGGGTCATCGACCTCGCGCGCGATCAATAGGGCTCGCTGAGCCTGCTCGAGGCCTTCAGCGGCGCCCATCAATGTGGCGAGCACGGCCTTGTCGGCGAGCGCCCGCGCGTACACGGCTGGCGCGACGTCGCCGTCGTGCGCGTCGATATCGGCGAAGGCGGCGTCAAACCACGCGGCTCCTTCGCGGACGCGCCCGCGCGCTTGCCACAGCGGCTGCAGCGACGACGCCAGCTCCAGCGCAGCCTCGGTGCCGGAGTTCTCGAGGCTCGAGGCGAACGCGGCGCGGAGGTTGTCAATCTCGGTCTCGGCCTGCTCGAGGCACCGCTCGTAACCGTTGCCCCCCGGGGCGTCGAGCGCCGCGGCGAGCGCCTTGAAGTGATCCCGGTGACGCGATCGTACGGCGTCCGCCTCCCCGGACTCACCGAGTTTCTCGGCGGCGTATTGACGCACAGTCTCCAGCAGCCGGTAGCGCATATCGCCACCCAATTCTTCGGCGACCACAAGTGATTTGTCGACCAGCAGGCCAAGTTGGTCCACGGTCTGATAACGCTCCACCTCGGTGTCGGCCCCCACGGCTTGCGCTGCGTCCAAGTCGAATCCGCCCAGGAACGCGGCCAGCCGGCGAAACAGGATCCGTTCGGGTTCGCTGAGCAGGGCGTGCGACCAGTCCACCGAGGCGCGCAGTGTCTGCTGGCGGCGCACCGCGGTACGCGCACCCCCGGTCAGTAGCCGGAAGCGGTCATGCAGGCTGTCGAGTATCTGAGACAACGACAACGCACGCACCCGTGCGGCGGCCAACTCGATCGCCAGAGGCATGCCGTCGAGGCGGGCGCAAATCTGAGTGATCAGCGCGGTGTTGTCGTCGGTGATACTGAAGTCGGGCCTGGCTTTCCGGGCGTGGTCGGCGAACAACTCGACGGCCTCATCTGCCAGTGATAGCGACGGCACCCGCCAGATCAGTTCGCCGGCGACGCCGAGCGGTTCGCGGCTGGTGGCCAAAATGGTCAGCCGCGGGCAGCCGGCGAGCAGCTCAACGACTACATCCTGGCTTGCGTCGAGCAGGTGCTCACAGTTGTCGAGCAGCAACAGGATGCGTCGGTCGCGGACAAACCGCAGCACGCTATCCATGGTGGAGCGGCCCGGCTGGTCCGGCAGACCCAGTGCGCGGGCTACCGCGAGAACCACAAGCCCGGGATCGGTGAGCGGCGCCAGGTCTACATACCAGACACCATCGTCGTACTCACCAGTGACTTGGTTGGCGACCTCCGCCCCAAGGCGCGTCTTGCCGGCGCCGCCGGCCCCGGTCAGGGTGACCAGGCGGTTCTGCGCCAGCAGTCCGCGCACCTCGCTCAGCTCCGCACCGCGGCCCACAAAACGGGTGAACTGCGGTGGAAGGTTTTGCGCTGCAAGGCCTTCCGATGTCCGCAATGGTGGGAACTCGTTGCGCAGGTCGGGATGGCACAACTGCGCCACTCGTTCAGGGCGGGGGACGCCGCGCAGCTCATGGGTGCCCAGATCGCTCAGCCACACATCAGCCGGCAGCGTGTCGACAACCAGTGCCTCGGTCACCCCCGACAGCACCGTCTGGCCGCCATGGGCCAGATCGCGAAGCCGCGCAGTGCGATTGATTGTCGGGCCGATGTAGTTGGCCTCGTCGCGCAGCTGCACCTCACCGGTGTGTACGCCGATCCGCAAACTCACCGGGGCCAGCGGCGCCCGCTGCAACTCCAGCGCGCACGCCACCGCATCGCTGGCCCGGGAGAACGCCACCACAAAGCTGTCGCCCTCGCCCTGCTCGACCGGCCGCACCCCAGCATGCGCGGCCACCAGTTCCGACAAAACCTGATCAAGTCGCGCGAACGCCGCGGTCATCTGCTCGGGCTGGGTCTCCCAGAGCCGCGTCGAACCCTCGACGTCAGCCAGCAGCAGCGTCACCGTGCCGGTCGGCAAAAGCCCGCTCACGCCAAGATCGCTCCAATCCACCCCCGGTAGGTCCGCGCGCGGATCAATCTCGCTCATGCTAGCCAGCATGCGGTCCCCGGACGAGCAAAACATCAGCGCAAATGCGTAGAGCCCTGGGTTTTCGGCGCGGGATTCCGCCCAACTCAAAGCCGAGCGGCGCACTGCGGTCCCCCGTTTGACAGCATGGCATCAGCAATTGCGACGCTATGCTGCACCATGCGGACCACGGTGACACTGGATGACGACACGCTCGTCGTCATCAGACGCCTGATGCAAGAACGCCAAATCTCGTTCAAGCAGGCGCTCAACGACGCCATCCGCCAGGGTGCGCAACGGCGACCGGCTCCCGCGATTTTCGAAACGCGCACCGCTGATCTGGGTGTGCCGTCGGTGAACCTGGACCGGGCCCTGCAGATCGCCGGCGAACTCGAGGACGAAGAACTGATCCGGCGACAGCGCCGCGGCGCATGAGGATCGTCGATGCCAACGTCCTGCTGTACGCCGTCAACACCGCCGCGGACCACCACGAGGCTTCACGGCGCTGGCTCGACGGCCCGCTGTCCGGCGGCGACACCGTCGGCCTCGCCTGGGTGGCGCTGCTCGCATTCGTGCGATTGACGACTCGGCACGGGCTGTTCCCTACGCCCCTGACAGCCGACGCGGCAATGACCCAAGTGCTCGACTGGTGCAACGCACCAGGCGCCGTGATCGTGACGCCCACCCCGCGCCACAGCGACGTGCTATCCGGGCTGCTATCCCACGTCGGCGCGGGAGGAAATCTCGTCAGCGACGCCCACCTGGCCGCTTTGGCGATCGAGCACCGCGCACGAATAGTCAGTCACGACAGCGATTTCGGACGATTCGATGGCGTCCGGTGGGAAACACCGGAGTCGTTGTTGACCTGATGAAGGCGTTTGATCCGGTGGGGCCCGCCCGATCCCCGTAGTACTGTCGGGCCGTGGCACAAGTTCTCCAGGCCCAGGTTTGTGTTGCCGGAGGCGGTCCCGCCGGTCTCGTTCATGCCCTGTTGCTTGCCCGCGCCGGGATCAGGGTTGTTGTCTTGGAGAAGCACAACGACTTCCTGCGTGACTTCCGCGGCGACACCGTGCACCCGAGCACCCTGCGGATCATGGACGAGCTCGGCATTGTCGACGAGCTCCTGCGCCTACCGCACACCAAGGTAAACAGAATCGCTTTTGACACCGACGGCTCCATTCGCACCTTGGGCACCTTCGGCGTGCTCAAGCGGCTCGGCTTCCCGCAGCCCTATATCGCGTTGATGCCGCAGTGGGACTTCCTCGACTTCCTCGCTGAAAAGGCCTCTGCATACCCGGAATTCACGTTGGTCCGTAACGCCGAGGTCAAGGATTTGATCGTCGACGGCGATCGAGTGATCGGCGTGCGCACGCCCGAACTGGAGGTACGCGCCGACCTGGTGGTCGGTGCCGACGGGCGCAAATCCGCGGTGCGGGCCGCGGCCGGCCTGCAGATCGCGGCGGCGCACTCCCCGATGGACGTGTTGTGGTTTCGGCTGAACTGGCGCCCGGGTGATCCGCAAGAGCTCTACGGGGTGATCCGGAAAGGCCTCATCATGGCGATGATCTACCGGAGCGACTATTGGCAGATCGCCTATTTGATGCCGAAGGGCTCGAATCCTCGCGACGGATCGCTGGAGGCGTTCAAGGAACGCCTGGTGACCGCCCGACCGCAGCTGCGCGAACACGTCAACGACCTGAAATCCTGGGACGAAACAAGTCTGCTCGACGTGCGGGTGGACCGGCTGAAGACGTGGTGGCGCACCGGCGTGCTGTGCATCGGCGATGCGGCCCATGCGATGTCACCGATCGGAGGCGTCGGCATCAACCTCGCCGTTGCCGATGCGGTGGCAGCGGCCAACATCCTGTGCGCCCCCCTGCGCGAAGGCCGTCTCAGCGACGCAGACCTCGCCAAAGTGCAGCGCCGGCGAGAGTTGCCCGCCCGGGTCATCCAGGCTGTTCAAGTGCTCGCTCAGGATCGGGCGATCGCGCCAAATCTGAACGGTGACCTGTCCCCGATCCGCATCCCGGCGGTCGTCGGTCGCGGCCCCCTGCAATTCATCCCGCCGATTTTGTTCGGTCGGGGCCTTCGCCCCGAGCACGTGCGCACTCCCGACGTGCACACCGGCTAGCAGAGCTGTTCCCGACGCCGAAAGCAAGATAAACGACGAGATCGTCACCGGCATAAGGCAATTCGACAGCACTGCCGTCCGGCTACGCCAACCCGTTCATCCCGTTCAGGCCGAACAGCAACCCGCCGGTGCCGCCCTGGCCCCCGGCGCCTGTCGTCGTGCCGGACCCGCCGTCGCCCCCGTTACCGCCGTCTCCGATCAGGAAGGCGCTGCCGCCCGTGCCGCCGGTACCGCCGGCATTCAAGGAATTGCCGCCGGTGCCGCCGCCACCGCCGGAGCCGTAGAGGAGGCCGCCGTTACCGCCGCCCCCGCCATTGCCCCCGGCGCCGAGGCCGACCCCGCCGATGCCGCCGGCGCCACCGGAGCCGGTCAGCATGCCGCCCGCCCCGCCGAACCCACCGGCGCCACCAAGGCCGCCGCCGGGCGTAAGGGGGCTGCCGCCGCCGACGCCGCCCGTCCCTCCCGTGCCACCGGAACCGAAGAGGAGGCCGCCGTTGCCGCCGTTGCCGCCGCTGCCCCCGTTGCCCACCGACGTGACGACGGCGGACCCGGTGCCCCCGGCGCCCCCGCCGCCGCCGGAGCCCAAGAGGAGGCCACCGTTGCCGCCAATGCCGCCGGCCCCGCCGGTGCCGGCAAGGGCGAACCCGCCGGTGCCCCCGATGCCGCCGGTGCCGAACACACCACCGGTGCCACCAGCGCCACCCATCCCGCCATGGCCGTTGACGAGCTGTGTGATCCCGCCGGTGCCGCCGGCACCGCCGATGCCGAACAGCCCGGCAGCCCCGCCGGTGCCGCCGATCCCGCCATTGCCCGCCCCTTGGTTCCCGCCAGTTCCTCCTACACCGCCGTGGCCGAACAGCAGGCCGCCTGCCCCGCCGTTGCCCCCGGCGGTGCCGGACACCGCTCCTCCTGCGCCGGCTCCGCCGGGGCCACCGTTGCCGATCAGCCCGGCACCCCCGCCGTTACCGCCGTTCTGACCGAACGCGCCGGACCCGCCGGCCCCGCCGTCGCCGTACAATATGCCGCCGGCACCGCCATTGGCCCCGGTCCCCGGAGCCGCATTGGCGCCATTGCCGACCAGCGGGCGCCCGAACAATGTCAGGAAGGGCAGATTCACGAAGCCGAGCAGATCCTGCGCTATCGTCTGCGCCGGATTAGCCATAAACGCCGCAGCATTGGCGGCCTCCGCACCAGCATAAGATTCCGCAACGGTGGTCAACGCCTGCACAAACTCGTCATGAAACGCCGCCGCCTGCGCGCCGAGTGCCGCAAAGCCCTGGCCGTGGGCGGAGAACGCCGCCGCGATGGCCGCCGACACCTCATCCTCGGCCGCGGCCAGAATCCCCGTCGTCGGGAGCGCCGCGGCTGACTCGACCGCGTTGAGTGTCGAACCGATATTCGCCAGATCTTTTGCCGCCACCGCCACCAGTTCCGGCGTCGCGATCACAAACGACATGGGACACCTCCCACGCGTCATAACCCGTGCGTCACGGCGACCCGGAATCGCCCGGCCCAGCATCAGGTCACACGCAGATTCGAATCATATCGCGGTGGGGACAACCGAATCCGGGTTTGCACGCGTCAGTTCGATTTGTTTTTCCTGGTTAGATCGGTATTCCGCGACGGCTGCACGCGTTTGGGCTCGCCCGGCATCTTCGGGTAGTTCGGCGGATAGGGCATATCGCCAAGTCCCCGCTCTGCGTCGGCCTCGGCCATCTCCAGCAGCGGAGCGATCGACTGGGCCATGTCGTCCATCCCGGCCCACGGGTCGTCCCGGCTCTTCAACAGGTCGGGCACGGTCGCCATCGTGTAGTCGTCGGGGTCGGCGCCCGCCAGCTCGTCCCACGTCAACGGCGTGGACACGGTCGCTATCGGCGTGCGCCGCACCGAATACGGCGATGCCATGGTGCGGTCGCGGGCGTTCTGGTTGAAGTCGATGAAGATCCGCTCGCCCCGTTCTTCTTTCCACCACGACGTCGTCACCGCGTCCGGCGCGCGCCGCTCGATTTCGCGGGCCAGCGCGATGCCCGCCCGACGCACCTCGACGAAGCCCCAGTCCGTTGCGATGCGCAGAAACACGTGCACCCCGCGGCCCCCGGAGGTCTTCGGGTACCCGACCAAACCGAGTTCGTCGAGCAGCGGCCGCAACACGTCGACCGCGACCGAGCGCGCGTGCTCAAAACCGGTGCCCGGCTGCGGATCCAGGTCGATGCGCAACTCGTCGGGATGATCGGTGTCCGGACACCGCACCTGCCACGGATGCAGCGTGACCGTGCCCATCTGCGCCGCCCACACGATCGCCGATGGGTGGGTCACCTTCAGCGCGTCGGCGGTGCGCCCCGACGGGAAGGTCACCCGGCACGTCTCCAGGTAGTCGGGATGGTGCTGCGGGACCCGCTTCTGGTAGATCTCCTCGCCGTCGATGCCGTCCGGGAACCGCTGTAGATGGGTGGGCCGGTCACGCAAGGCGGTCAGCATCGGCCCGGGAGCGACGGCCAGGTAATACTCGACCAGGCGGCGCTTGGTGCCCTGCGACCCCAGCGCGGGGAAGTACACCTTGTCCGGGTTGGTCACCCGCACGGAGATGCCGTCGACGTCGATTTCCTCCGCTGCAACCGCCACATGTCGATTCCAGCACAATGAACCAATGGACTTGCCCGTCATGCCGCCGGTGTCCCCGATGCTCGCCAAACCGGTCCGGACGTTCCCGCCGGACGCGTCGTACGAGCCCAAGTGGGACGGGTTCAGGTCCATCTGCTTCCGCGACGGCGACGACGTCGAGCTCGGCAGCCGCAACGAGCGCCCGATGACCCGTTATTTCCCCGAACTGGTCGCGGCGGCGCGGGCCGAGCTGCCGCAGCGCTGCGTCGTCGACGGCGAGATCGTGGTCGCGACCGACCACGGCCTGGACTTCGAGGCGCTGCAGCAGCGGATCCACCCGGCCGATTCGCGGGTGCGGATGCTGGCCGAGAAGACGCCGGCCTCCTTCATCGCGTTCGACCTGCTGGCGCTGGGCGACGACGACTACACGCGGCGCCCGTTCAGCGAACGGCGGGCGGCCCTCGTCGACGCCCTGGAACGCTCCGGGCCCTCGATCCACGTCACGCCCGCGACCACCGACCTGGACACCGCGCAACGGTGGTTCGAGGAGTTCGAGGGCGCCGGACTCGACGGCGTGATCGCCAAGCCGCTGACCCTCACCTACCAGCCCGACAAGCGCGTCATGTTCAAGGTCAAGCACGAGCGGACGGCCGACTGCGTCGTCGCCGGCTACCGGGTGCACAAATCGGGCGGCGACGCGATCGGCTCGCTGCTGCTCGGGCTCTACACCGACGACGGCCAGCTCGCGTCGGTCGGCGTGATCGGCGCCCTGCCGATGGCGGAACGGCGGCGGCTGTTCGCCGAATTGCAGCCCCTGGTAACCAGTTTCGAGCGCCACCCGTGGAACTGGGCCGCGCACGAGGCCGGCGAACGGACGCCGCGCAAGAACGAATTCTCGCGCTGGAACGCCGGCAAGGATCTCTCGTTTACACCGCTACGCCCCGAGCGGGTGGTCGAGGTCCGCTACGACCATATGGAAGGCCCGCGGTTCCGCCACACCGCGCAGTTCAGCCGATGGCGCCCCGACCGTGACCCGCGTTCGTGCACCTACGCGCAACTCGAACAGCCGGTCACCTTCAGCCTCGGCGACATCGTGCCCGGCCTCGGGCCCAACTAGGGCTCCGCCCGATCACGCGTGGGGGCAGAAGATCCCGAGGATCTGCTGGCAGTTGTCCCTGTTGATCAGGCCGGGTGGCGCCGGCGGGGGCGGCGGCGGCGGGCTGTCGCCCTCGAAAATCATGTTGGCGACGTTGCCCTGCCCCGGGTACACGTACCAGTACGTGTGGCAGACATTCGGGTCCCACCGCACCGGGTCGACGCGAAGGTTGCCGGTCTGCACCGGGGGGTCGCCCGGGCACCAGTGGCAGGGTCCCTGCGGGTGGTCGTTCGGGCAGCCCGGCCACGCGCCACCGGGATTGGCCCCGGCGCTACCGACGGTCAGGCCCAAGCCGGCCACACCCATGCCGCCGGCCACCAGTGCGGTGGTTGCAGCGCGCGCGATTCGTCGTGCCACGGAACGAACGTTGTTCATGATTGCCCTTTCCCGGTGCTCTGGGCCCTCGCGGGCCGCGTTATTGCGCCATTCGACATCGCCCGCATCGCTACCGGTCCCAACCCGCGCCGGGCGGCGGCGAAGCTGCTACGGACACATGAACGCGATTGGCGGGCACCCTCGCGGCGTGATCGCTTCCGGCGGAGGATTCTCTCCGTCCCAAATGGACATGGGCCGGCCCTGGCTGGTCACGTTGCCCATCCCGTAGTTGGCCGGGTACCAGGTGTGGCACACGCTCCAATCCCAGTCGATCAGGCCGTTGACCACGTAGGGCATGTTTTTGGGATCCCCCGGGCACCACCGATGCGGGCCGTCGGCGTGGGCGGCGCCCGCACCCAGCGCAAGCCCTCCCGCCGCCAGCCCACCCGAAAGCAGCACGCCGGCAAGGATCGATTTCAGGGTGCGGGTGCCGTCCATGGGGATTCCTCTCGCCGCTGTGCGCCGTAAAGTACAGCCGCCCACTTGCGAAATTCTTGCGAATGCCGCGCCGAATTGAAATGGCCGAATCGGCTTCCCCACCCCATTAAGCTGTCGTGATGCTGAATATCGCCGCGCTGTTCGTCGCCGGCACCGCCGAACTCGACGAGAACGGCGCAATCCGCGCCACGGGCATACCCACCACGTGGTTTCGCGTCGAGCAAATGCCTTTGACGGCAGGGGTTCCGGTCGTCCTGGTGGTGCACGCGCGCGCCGGCGGCGACTACGACGCCGAGCTCCACGTCGTGTGCAAAGACCCCGCCGGGGTGCCGCGCGGCAGCCTCCAGGCGTCGTGGCACTGGCCGGACGATGGCGACCGACCCTCCAAGTACCGCTGCTTCACTGAAATCCTCACCTTCCCCGTCGAAGCTGAAGGCGAGTACACCATCGGCGCCTATTACGACCCGCAGGGAAAGATCGAAATGGCCACGCCCGTCCCGATTTCGATTGCGCTGACCGCGGCCAGCCCGGCCGGCGACACCGGGGACGGTAACGATGCCGAAGGCTAGACGGCGTTTATCCCTCGGGTGAAGCGGGCACGCGAAGAAGATGTCAGTAACACCGTTCAAAGACCTGCCGCTGGCCGACCGCGACCGCAAGTGGGACGGTGATTCGGCCGAGAAACGCGTCCGCAAATGGGCTGGCGCACAGGACAAACCAAATCAGAAATACCGCGACGCCCACATCTGGTACGACAGCGGCAAGAAGGACAACTTCACCGCCTACAAGCTGTTGTTCGCCGACGTCATCGGCGGCGAACTCAAGGCGGTGCCGCGGGGAATCATGATTGCCGGCGCGATCATGGACGGCGCTCGCGGCGGCATCGATCTGCCGAAGTCCGACGTCGGCCGCGTCAAAAGCCACCTGGCGAAGTACTACAAGAAGATGGACGAGAGCGCGCCGTGGGAGCGCGGCTAGGCCTTGCGGCGGGGCGCGCCGTCCGCGAGAGTGCGCAGTTGCACGCGAATCCCGGCGTGTCGCCGTGCAGACACGCACGGTCGCGGGGTGGGCCGGGCGCGCCCGGCTGCGCCCACTAAACGGAGACCATCAGCTCCGACAACCCGCGCAGCGTGACGTTCGCCTTATAGCGCGGCTCGCCGGTCAGACGCGCGTCGGGGAAGCGTGCCGTCACCGCCGACAGGGCAGCTGCGGCCTCCAGGCGGGCCAGCGGCGCGCCGAGGCAATAGTGGATGCCGCGGCCAAACCCCAAGTGCCGCAGGGTCCCCCGGTCCGGATCGAAGCTGTCGGGCCGGTCGAATTCTGCGGGATCACGCTGGGCCGCGGCGAGCAGGACCATCATGATGTCGCCCGTCGGCACGTCGACGTCTCCGATCGTCATGTCCGCGGCGGCAACTCGACCGGCCAGTTGCACGGGCGGGTCATAACGCAGCGTCTCCTCCACGATCGCCGGGGCGCGACCCGGGTCGGCGCCCAACGCAGCCCAGTGCTCGGGGCTGCGCAGCATGGCCAAGATCGCATTACCGATCAGGTTTACCGTTGTCTCGTGTCCGGCGATCAACAGCAGATTGCAGGTGGAGACGATTTCGTCCTCGGTCAGCTGATCGCCGGACTCCTCCACCGCGACCAGGCCCGACAACAGGTCGTCGCCCGGCCGCGACCGGCGCCGCTCGATCAAATCGTGGAGATAGCCGCGTAGCCCCCGCACCGCCTGCATCCGCTCATTCACCACGTCCGGGGGGACGCCGGTGATCGTCGAGAACGGGTCCAGCGCCTGCGCCAGCACCGCCGACGCCTGGCTGAATTGCGGCTCGTCGTCCAGCGGCACACCGAGCAACCGGCAGATCACCGCCACGGGCAGCGGGTAGGCGAAATCCTCGACGACATCGAACTCGCCCTTCTCGGCGATCCGATCAAGCAGTCCGTCCACCAGCGCGATGATTCCGGGCTCCAGCGCGCTGACCACCTTCGGCGAGAACGCCTTGGCGACCAGCTTGCGCAGCCGCGTGTGATCGGGTGGATCCAGGAACAAGAACCCCGGCGGGAACGGCCGGGGCTGCACCAACCCCGCCTCGAGCTGCCGCTTCGCGACCGTCGAGTTCATGTTGCTGCTGCTCGACGACGGATGCCGCAACACCTCGTCGCAGTCCCGGTAAGCCGAGAACACGGCGAGGTTGGACCGCGGCAGCTGCAGCGGTCCGCGGTCGCGAAACTGTGCCAGGAGCAGATACGGATCGGCCCGGTTGGCCGGGTCGAGCAGCTGCAGCAGCAGCCCCTGCGATTCGGCCTGGGCGGCGGTCGTCATGCTCACATTCTGCCCGCCCCGACGGCCGGCTCAGCGGCGCAAGAACTCCGCGATGCGGCTGGCCAATTCCTCGCCGGCATCCTCCTGCAGGAAATGCCCGGCGCCGCGGATCGTCGGGTGATCGATACCCTGCGCGCCACGCATCTCGCGCTGGAAGATCGCGGCCATCGGCCCGGTGATGGGATCGCGGTCGCTGAACGCGACCAGCATGGGCGTCGGGCTGACGGCCAGCTTGGCCCACGCCGCCTTGTTGGCCGCCGCGGCGGGGTCATCCGGTGAGGTCGGCACCAGGCCGGGCATGGCGCGCGGCCCCGCGCAGTACGCGTCGTCGGGGAACGGCGCGTCGTAACCGGCGCGCACCTCGTCGCTGAGCTGCTGGCGACACCCGCCCTGCACGAACCAGCCGATGTCCAGCTTCGGCGCGGTCGTGATGGCCTCGCGGAATCGCCACCAGACGTCGGCCATCGGCTGCTCGCCGTTCGGCAGGCCGGTGTTGGCGACGACCAGCCGCGCGAACCGTTCGGGATGCTCGGCCGCCAGGCGCAAACCGATCAGCCCGCCCCAGTCCTGGCCCACCACGGTGACATCACGCAGGTCGAGGACATCGAAGGCGACGGCGCGCATCCATTCGACATGGCGCGCGTAGCTGTGGTCTTCGCGGCGGGTCGGCTTGTCGGACCGGCCGAACCCGACCAGATCGGGACAGATGACGCGGTGCCCGGCGGCAACCAGTATCGGAATCATCTTGCGGTACAGGAACGACCAGGACGGCTCGCCGTGCAGCATGAGGACCGGTTCGGCGTCCTGTGGCCCGTCCTCCACCCAGGCGACCCGCAGCGTGCCGCCCTCGCCGTCCGCTATCTCGCAATACCTTGGCGCATAAGGGAAGTCGGGCACGTCGTCGAATCGCTCGTCGGGGGTGCGCAGCGTTTCCATGTCAAGTCCCTTCGCTCAGTCCGGCCAGTGCGGGATGTGCCAGCAGTCGATCGAGAAATGGGCGCTGACCCTTGAGCAGCTTCGCGCGCGCCCGCGCCACGGTAAACCAGCCCACCCGGTCGATTTCGGGGAATTCGCGCATCCGGCCCGATCCCTTCGGCCACTCCATTTCGAAGGTGTTGCTGTGCGCGTCGGTGACGTCGACGTCGGCCTCGACGGCGAAGGCGGTGATCACCTTGCCGCTCGGTTGTTTCAGGGCGCCGAACTCGATGCGCGGCCCGCACGGCAGCGGCAGCCCGAGCTCCTCGTGGAACTCGCGCCGCGCGACCGCCCAGGGGTCCTCGCCGTCGGTGTACTCGCCCTTCGGGATCGACCAGGCGCCATCGTCTTTGCGGGCCCAGAACGGGCCACCCGGATGGGCGATCAGGACTTCGACGACCCCGTTGACGGTCCGATACACCAACACACCCGCGCTGAGCTTGGGCATCAGCTTTCAGACACCGACGGCCACTTCGAGATCCTTGAGCGACGACTCCAGATGCGCGAGCAGGCGCTGCAGGTGCGGAACGCTGCGGCGGCAGCCGACCAGACCGAAGTCGAGATTGCCGGCATTGCTGATAAGGGTGATGTTCAGCGCCTGCCCGTCCAGGATGGCCGACAGCGGGTAATTGCCGTCGAGCCGCGCGCCCCCGCAATACAGCTGCTCCTGCGGGCCGGGCACGTTGGAGATGACGAGGTTGAAGGGCGGCGACGTGGAATTCACCCAACCCGGAACCGCGGCCAGGGCCAGCGCACTCATGTTCATCGCCGAGAGCGCCAATGCCTGGACCCGCGGCAACTCGGAAAACACCTTCTTGTTGCTGCGCATCGACTCGCTGACGATCTGCAGTCGCTCCGCCGGATCCTCGGCGTCGGTGGCCAGGTTGCACAGGATCGCGCCGACGAGGTTGCCGCCGGCGTCGGCCTCGTCCTCCCTGCGCAGGCTCACCGGGACCATCGCGATCAGGGGCGTGTCCGGCAGCGCGTTCTGCTCGAGCAGGTAGTAGCGCAGCGCGCCCGAGCACATCGCCAGGACGACGTCGTTGAGGGTCACCCCGGCGGCCCGCTTGACGGCTTTGACGCGGTCCACCGACCACGACTGGGCCGCGCACCGGCGGGCGCCCCCGATCTTGACGTTCAACATGGTGCGCGGTGCGCCGAAGGGCAGCGTCAGCTGCTGTTCGAGCAGCGCGGCGCGGGCCAGCGACACCGTCGAAGGGCCAAGCGCCGCAACGGATCCCGCCGTCTTGAGTAACGAACCCAAGCGGGAGGTGGGGCTGGACTTGTGCTTGCGGCGGGGCAGGCTCCACAGCGCGCGAATCTCGCGGTCGTCGGGGTCGGCCGACAACGAGCGCTGCACCAGCTTCTGCGCGGAAACGCCGTCGATGAGCGCGTGATGCATTTTGCAGTACATGGCGAACCGGCCGTCCTTCAGCCCCTCCACCACATACAGCTCCCACAGTGGCCGGTGGCGGTCGAGGAGGCTGGTGTGCAGCCTGGAGGTCAGCTCCAGCAGTTCGCGGACCCGGCCCGGTGACGCCAGCGCCGAGCGCCGAACGTGGTAGTCGACGTCGACCTCGTCGTCGTAGGCCCACGCCAGCGGGGCTATGCCACCCAGAACCGTGGCGGGGTGCTTACGGAACGTCGGCTGGAATTCGTCGCTGGCAACCAGGGCGTCGGTGAATTCCCGCACGAAGTCCGGACCGGCGTCCGGCGGTGGCTCGTACAACTGCAGCCCGCCGACGTGCATGGGGTGTTCGCGCGATTCCCCCAGCAGGAAGACCGCGTCGGTGGGCATCATCAGTTCCATCCACCAATTAGACCGCGAAGCGGGTGGCACGCGAAGCTCTCTTAGAACATCGCCGCCGACCCGACTTCGGGATGGCCGCGCATGTACTCCACCAGCCGATCGACGTAGTCGGGGAACGGGGGTGCCTGGATGCCGCTGCCGGCGAGGTCGGCACGGCAATGGTCGGTCGCATAGGTGGTGGGGTGCGCGAAGTAGTCCACCGCTTCGGGAGGGATCCGCATCAGGCGGTAGAGGCCCGGAACGTGAGCCAGGGACGCCTTGGCCAGCCCGCGCGGCAGGGGGACCTTGATGAGTTCCCGGCCGGTTGCCTCGGCGAGGGTCACCGCCATCTCGTCGACGGTGAGCGGGTGCGGATCCGCCACTTGATAGGTCCGGCCCTCGGAAGCGGGAAGGCCACTGAGATATCCGACCGCATCGACGACGAAGTCGCGCGGGACGACGTTCACCCGCGTCGCGGTCGGGTCGCCGGCCACCGGCAGGATCGCGCGCCGGGGCTGTCGCATCAGCCACTGCATCACGAAGTAGGGCCCGTCGAACTTCTGCGTCTCGCCGGTGCGGCTGTCCCCGACCACGATCGAGGGGCGATAGATCGTGGCGGGCATGCCCGCGGACATGTGCCGGCGGACCTCCGCCTCGGCCTGGTTCTTGGTCTCCTCGTAGTAGTTGTTGAACGGCGCGCCGACCTCGAGGTCGTCCTCGGTGAACGAACCGGGGTAGCGACCGCTGACATAACACGTGCTGAAGTAGTGCAGGCGCGTCAGCAAGGGGCAGCGCTCCAGCGCGTCCAGCACGTTGCGGGTGCCGTCGACGTTGACCCGCATCGCCACGTCCCGGGCGACGGCCAGGTCGTAGGCGGCGGCGAGGTGCCATGCCTCGGTGACCCCGACGAGGGTGTCCGCGGCGAGGCCCAGCCCGGGCTGGGTGATGTCGCCCTCGGCCACCTGGATCCGGCCCTCCAGGAACGGATGTGCCGCGCCCAGTTCGGCCACCCGGCGATCGGCGAGCGCGGCGAATTTGGGCTGCACCAAACAGATCGCGGAGCTGTCAACGCGTTTCAGGATCCCCGGCAGCAACGCGCTGCCGAGAAAGCCCGGGAATCCGGTCATCAATACGGTCATCGCTGCACCTCTCTAGGATGAACTCCGGCTTGGTCCTCGGCGGTGACTCGGCGCGCTCTTGCGAGCGGCCCCGGCGTCACCGCTTGCTGTAGATCGCGTCGATCTCCTTGGCGAACCGCTCCGCCACGACGTTGCGCTTGACCTTGAGCGTGGGGGTCAACTCGCCGGTGAGCACCGTGAAGTCCACCGGCAGGATGCGGAACTTGCGGATCGATTCCGCGTGCGACACAGTCTGGTTGGCCTGCTTCACCGCCTGATCGATCTCGCCGACCAGATCGGGGTCGTCGATCAGGTCCGCGACGGACGCGGTGCCGTCCTTGCCGTGGTGCTGCTTCCACACGTCGAAGCCTTCGGGGTCGATCGCGATGAGGGCGCCGATGAACGGCCTGTCGTCACCGACCACCATCGCCTGGCTGATCAGCGGGTGGGCCCGCAATTGGTCTTCCAGCACGGCCGGGGCCACGTTCTTGCCGCCCGCCGTCACGATGATCTCCTTCTTGCGCCCGATGATCGACAAGAACCCGTCGTCGTCGACGGACCCGAGGTCACCGGTGTGGAACCACCCGTTGACGATCGCCTCTGCTGTCGCGCTCTCGTTGTGCCAATAGCCGTCGAACACCACCCCGCCGCGCACCAGAACCTCGCCGTCGTTGGCGATCGCCATGCTGTTGCCCGGCAACAACTTTCCCACCGTTCCGAGCCGCTCCTCACCGATCTGGTTCACGGTGATCGCGGCGCTGGTCTCGGTGAGGCCATAGCCCTCGTAGATCGTCAGCCCGGCGCCCCGGTAGAAGTGGCACAGCCGCTTGCCCAACGGGGCCCCGCCGGAGACCGCGGCATGGCAATCGCCGCCGAGCGCGGCGCGCAGCTTGCCGTACACCAGCCGATCGAACAGCGCGTGCCTGGCCCGCAGCCGCCAGTCGGGGCCGCCGGAGTCCTGCGCCGTGCTCCACTCGATCGCCGTGCGGGCGGCCACATCGAAAATCAGGCCCCTGCCCCCGTCGCGGGCCTTCAATTCGGCTGCGTTGTAGACCTTTTCGAAGACCCTGGGCACCGAGACGACCACCGTGGGCCTGAAGACGGCCAGCGTCGGGAGCAGGTTCTTGATGTCGCTCGTGTAGCCGATGGTGACCTTGTTGGCGAACGCCGACATCGACAGCGAGCGCGCCAGCACGTGGGCGAGCGGGAGGAAAATCAGCAGCCGTTCACCCTTGCGCAACAACGTCGGGAAGCAGGTCGCCGCGCCGCGAGTTTCGTACAGGAGGTTGGAGTGCGTCAGCCGGCAACCCTTGGGGCGCCCCGTCGTGCCCGACGTGTAGATCAGTGTTGCCGGGTCGGCGGCCCGCAACCCCGCCAGGCGCTCGTCGAGTTGGCCGCTTTCCACCGCCTTGCCGGCCTCGGCGAGCTCGTCGAGTGCCGCGGCCCCGCCCGACTCCAGGTACAGGATCTTGCGCAGGCTCGGCAGTTCGTCGCTGAGTTCCTTGACGAGCCGGGCGTGCCCATCGGTCTCGGCGATCACCAGCACCGCTCCGGAGTCCTCCAGCACCCAGCGCACCTGTTCGGCCGACGACGTGTCGTAGATCGGCACCGTGACCGCTCCCACCGACAGGATCGCGTAGTCGAGGATCACCCACTCGTAGCGGGTGGCCGACAGGATCGCCACCCGATCGCCGGCCTGCACGCCCTCGGCGATCAGGCCGAGCGCGGTCGCGCGGATCTGCTGGGCGGCCTCGGCGCAGGTCACATCGGTCCACACGTCGCCGACGAGGCGCCGAAAGATCACCTGATCGGGGTCGTCCCGTTCGTGCGAGTACACACTGCTGACGACGCTGTCGTGGTCGTCGACGGTGAAGCTTGCCGGAACGCTGAATTCACGCATGAACTAAAGACGCTAACCGCCTTGACCGTGGGCTTCCTAGTGGTCAAAAGTCCCAGCATCAAGGGCCTATTGGCGGCCGCTCACACCGCCAGCGACCACTCCGAGGTGGCGATCAGGTCGCCGCGGTCCAATCCGGCGGCCCGGTGCTCGTGCACCTCGGCGTACTCCGGGGTCGTCACCATGTCGATGAAGGCCTGGGGCGTCGGGTATTCGACGATGAGGATCGCGTCCCACCAAGGCCTTTCGCCATCACCGATGACGAACGCCGGCGCGGTGCCGGCATAGCGGACGGTGGCGCCGACGCGTTCGAGATGCGGCGCGACCTCCCGCCCGTACCGCTGGTAGGACTCCAGGCCGCCTTCGGCCTTGAACTTCAGCAGGTTGACCATCAAAACCGGCGCGTCGGCCGGCCGGGCGGTGAGCGCCGAGAACTGCTCTGCGGTGGGCGCCATGACTGTGCTCACGTGAATCTCCTTGTTTTAGTTGGATTTCTGAACATTCAAGCCGACCCGCTCACGCAGGAACGGGACGACGAACCCGGCAACGCGGTCGGGCTGTTCGAGCCAGGACCAGTGACCGACGCCGGGCAAGATCTCCACCTGCGCGCGCGGGAACACGCGGAGCTGGCGTTCGGCCTGCTCGACGGGGATATAGACGTCCGCGGCGCCGAACACCACCAGCGTGTCCGGATCGCGTTTCCGCAGCGGTTCGACGAGCCCGTCCAGGTCTTTTTGCCGGGTGGAGCGGTAGAGCCTCAGCACGGCGCGCTTCGTCCCGCGCGGAAGCAGGTGTTCGGTGATCCGGTCCGCCCATTCCGGGGGCAGCCCCGGGTTGTCATGCCCGATCACCAAGCGCACCAGGCGGCGGGTGGCCGTCCGCATGAACAGTTCCCCGGCCACCGGAGTGCGCCATACGTGCGCCAACCGGTGCCACTTGTAGTCGAGCAGCACCCCGGTGTTGATCGAGGTGACGCTGGCGACGTTTCCCGGATGGGTCGCGGCCCAGGTCAGCGCGATCGGTCCGCCGAAGTCGTGGGCGACCAGGTGCACCCGTGCGATGCCGAGCCGGTCGATGAGCCCGCCCAGGTGTGCGGCATAGCCGGCCAGCGTGTAGTCCTGATCGTCCCTTTTGTCCGCGCCGCCGAACCCGGGCAGGTCGGGTGCGACGACCCGGGCGAACTCCGCCACGGGTTTCATCAGCGGTTCCCAGTCGCTGCCGGCGTCGGGGTTGCCGTGCACAAAGACGACGGCCTCGTCGTCCGGCCCGGTGCCGCCGATCAGCACCGGTGAGCGGACACCGTCGACGTCGACCGTTCGTACCTCGAATCCGGTCACCGCCCCGTCTCCTTCACCTCGGCGTCCATGCGCCGCCGGTATGTGTCGCGGGTGTCCATGTCGGCCTCGGCCATGATGCTGTCCGCCCGCAGCGCCCGCTTGATCCGATCGGCGATGGCCGGCGGTGTTCCTGCCACCAGCCGCGCGATCGGCCCGATCTCCCGCGGGACGAACACCTCCTCGCGTCCCGTGCGGAGGGCGTCGATGATCGCGTCGGCGACCGCTTCGGGGCCGACTACCCTTGTGCCCCTTGCCTTTCCGAAGCCACTGATCATGTCGGTGCGGATCAGGCCGGGCATGACGACGGTGGTGCGCACGCCCGTACCGCGGGTCTCTGCCCGAATCGCCCGGGTAAACCCGACGACGGCGTGCTTCGTGGCCGCGTAGGTCGCCCCGCCGGCGGTCGCGATCTGCCCGGCCGACGAGGCCAGGTTCACGATGTGGCCGTGCCGCCGGGGGACGAAACGCCGAAGTGCCAGCCGGGTTCCGGTGAGCACGCCGCCGAGATTGATCTCCACCAGCCGTTGGGTGTCGTGGGGGTCTTCGTCGATGAACGGGCCGATCGGCGCGATGCCGGCGTTGTTGATGAGCGCCTCGAGGGGGCCGACGCGTTGTTCCGCCTCATCGAGGAACGCTTCGAAGCTCTGCGGGTCGCGCACGTCGAGTGGCAAGCCACTGGCCCCCGCGCCCAACTCGTCGGCGACCGCTGCCACCAGGGCGCCGTCGATGTCACCGATGACCACTGGCATGCCTGCGCGCAGGCAGGCCTCGGCGGTGGCGCGGCCGATGCCGCGGGCTCCGCCGGTGATGGCGACACGGAAAGCCATGTCCGTTCTCCTCATCCACAATCGCCGCTCTTCACGACGACTCCACGATCCCGCGCCGATGCGGTCGCCGTCTTGACACTTCGCGACAGCCTTTTGACACTTCAAGACACGACCACCGGCCCTTGACATGGTGTCGCCGCGCGCTGAAGGGTCAATCACATGTCCGTGGTCCGCGGGACGGCGCTCTCGAATTACCCGAGCCTGGTGGCCGAACTGGGCGGCGACCCGGCGAGCCTGCTGCGCGCGGCGGGCATCCGGCAGCAGGACGCCGGCAACTACGACACGTTCATTCCCTACCTCGCGGCGATACACGCGATCGAGTCCGCCGCCCAGGCCACGAACACCCCCGACTTCGGGCGGCGGCTGGCGCAACGGCAGGGCATCGAGATCCTGGGTCCGGTCGGCGTGGCGGCCCGCACCGCCGCAACCGTCGCCGACGCGTTGGCGATCTTCGGCACGTACATGGCGGCCTACAGCCCGGTGATCGGTATCCGCGTGCTACCGCTGCCCGACCCGGAGCTGTCGTTCCTGACCGTCGAGTTTCTCCTCGACCACGCGCCGCCGCACCAGCAGACCACCGAACTGGCGCTGGGTGTTTCGCTGAGGGTGTTCCGGCTGCTGATGGGCGCCGACTACACCCCGGTGAAGGTGCACCTGCCGCACGAACCGCTCACGCCGAGAGCCGACTACGTGCGGTACTTCGGATGCACGCCCGAGTTCGCCGCTCCGGCTGGGGGCTTCACGGTACGCACCGCGGACCTGAGCCGCCCGTTGCACCGCGATGACGTCGCGCACAAGGCCGTCGTCGACTACCTGAACGGCATCACCCCGCACGACGCCGGGATCGTCGAGTCGGTGCGGATCATCGTTCGTCAGCTGCTTCCCACCGGGGCGGCGACGCTCGACGTGGTCGCCAATCAGTTCAACGTGCATCCGAAAACGTTGCAGCGCAGGCTCGCCGACGAGGGCACCACGTTCGCCGCGCTGGTCGACCAAGTCCGCAGGGACGCCGCGGAGCGCTACCTGCGCGGCACCGCCATGAGCCTCAGCCACCTGGCCCGGGAACTGGGCTACGCGGAGCAAAGCGTGCTGACTCGCTCGTGCAAGCGCTGGTTCGGAACGGGCCCGGCCGCATACCGCAACAACACTCGCGCGCGGGCGATGGCGCGGGTGTGAGGGCCCGGGGCGGTCACGCGGTCAGCGCGGGCTCGCGGCCGTCGGCGGGCGATGGGGTCGCGAAGAACAGGTTCTTGTCCTCGACGGGGCCCTCGCGCAGCGTCCGGTAATCGGCGCGGTAGTCCATGCAGGTGCGCCACGGGCCTTCGACGCCCTGACGCGGGAACTGGTCGGCCGCCCGCTTGACGTAGCCGGCGGCGACTTCCAGCAGTGGACGGGTCGGCATGGATCCCGGCAGCCGCGGGTAGCAGATGGTGTCGCCGTGCGCGTCCATGCGGGCCAACAGCCGGCAGAAGTGCTCGCAGATCAGGCCGACCTTCAGCGTCCAGGACGAGTTGGTGTAGCCGAACACGTAGGCGAAGTTGGGGACATCGCTCAGCAGGAAGCCCTTGAAGGCCACCTTTTCCGACAAGTCGACGGGCGCGCCGTCCACCGTGAGCGTGATCCCGCCGAAGGCCAGCAGGTTCAGCCCGGTCGCCGTCACGATGATGTCGGCATCGAGTTCACGCCCGGATTGCAGCCGAATTCCCCGCTCGGTGAAGGTGTCGATCCGGTCGGTCACCACCGACGCCCGGCCGTCGCGGATCGCCTTGAACATGTCGGCATCCGGCACCGCGCACAGCCGCTGGTCCCACGGGTTGTAGGCCGGCTTGAAGTGTTCGTCGACCGGATAGCCGGCCGGCAGTTGCCTGGCGTTGAGGTGGCGGATCAGCCGCCGCGCGGCACGCGGGTACTGCTGGCACAGACGCCAGACGAACCGCTGCTTGGCGATGTTCTTCCGCCGGGTGATGGCGTAGGCGCGGTCGCGCCCGACGAGCTTGGGCAGCGTGTTGGCGATGCGGTCTTCCGACGGCACCGGCACGATGTAGGTCGGCGAGCGCTGCAGCATCGTCACGTGCCCGGCCGTCTCGGCCATGGCGGGCACCAGCGTGACTGCGGTCGCGCCGCTGCCGATGATGACCACCCGCTTGCCGCGGTAGTCCAGGTCGTCCGGCCAGTGCTGCGGGTGCACGATCTGTCCGGCGAACCGCTCCCGCCCCGGAAATTCCGGGGTGAACCCCTCGTCGTAGCGGTAGTAGCCGCTGGCGCAGAAGAACCACCCGCAACTCATGGTGATGTGCTCACCGGTGTCCTGGCGCTCGATCTCAACGAGCCAGCGGGCATCCTTGGTGGACCAGGCCGCGCTGATCACCTTGTGCCGGAACCGGATCGACCGGCCGATCCCGTTCTCGGCCACCGTCTCGCGCAGGTAGGCCATGATGGCGTCCGCGCTGGCGATGGCCTTGTCGTTCTGCCACGCCTTGAACTCGTAGCTGAAGGTGTGCAGGTCCGAGTCCGACCGAATCCCGGGGTAGCGGAACAGGTCCCACGTCCCGCCGATCTCGTCGCGGGCTTCCAGGATCGCGAACGTCTTGCCGGGCTGCAGGGTCCGCAGATAGTAGGCGGCGCCGATGCCGGAGATGCCGGCGCCGACGATCAACACGTCGACGTGTTCGATGCTGCTGGCGTTCATGGTTGCTTCCTGTCCGGGTCGGGGCTGGTGCTCACCCAACTGTGCGGCACCGCACGCCCGCCGGTATTGACACCGGAGGACAACCTTTTGATCTTTCAGGACAGGCGGCTACCCGTGCCCGCCGCCGGATCCGCGTCAGCCGGCGGGCGCGATCCCCGCGTTCGAAATCGTGAAGCCGCGCCCGGACGTGACCGTGCACGAGATGCCGCTTTCTTCCGACCGGCAGCTGAAGGGGCCGAGCCCGGCCGTCTGACCGTAGGGCAGGGTGGGCGTGCCCTGGCCCGCGTTGCCGAGGCAGGATTCCCCCGCGCACCGCTCGAACACCCCGTCGGGGGACATGTGCACCGACTGCGGTGGCGACATCGACTGGCAGTAGGTCTCGTCGGGAATGCCACCGCCGCGTCGGTAGTCCAGCTCGCAACTGATGTTGCGCGACGGGGACAGGAAGGCGCACCAAGTCTGGCTGCAGACCGGATTGTCGGCGGCGGCCCGCGGCGTCCCGACGCCGCAGCCGACCGCGACGATCAGCAGCGCGGCCCAGCTCGCGGCAACGACTGTCCGATGCACGGCGCCTCCCAAAACCATTGCCAACCGCGAAAGTAACACCGGCATCGAGCAACCGGGGGCAGTTTTGCCCCGAGGGTGGCTACAAGAGATCGGTGATCGTCTTCAGCCCCGCGTCGTAGAGCACGCCGGGCAGCATGCCGCCATCGCATTCGATCGTGGTGCCGTTGACGAAGTCGGCGTCGCCGCCCGCCAGGAAGACGCAGACGCGGCCCACCTCCGCGGGCTCCCCGGCCCGGCGCAACGGGACTGCGGCGAAGTACTTTTCGCCGGTCGGATCGTCCTTCGGCAGCACGAACGACCGAAAGTTCTCGGTCATCGTCGGGCCCAGTGCGACGCAGTTGACCCGCACCTTGGGTCCCCACTCCTCGGCCAGCGACCGGGTCAGCTGGTTGAGCCCGCTCTTGGCCGCCCCGTAGGAGACCAGCGTCGGCGACCCCGCGGGGTGCCCGGCGCCGCTGGAGATGTTGATGATGCAGCCCATGCCGTCCTGGGTGCGCATCTGCCGGTACGCGCGGATCGCGAACCACAGCGGGCTGATGAGGTTCATCTGCACCGCGTACGCGTGAAACAGTGCCGTGCGCTCATACTCGTCGTCACTCGGCGGCGCGCCCTGAATCCGTTGCACGAGTTCGGGAATGCTCTCCGCGTGCGGGGCCGGCACCGTACCGCCGGCGTTGTTCACCAGGATGTCGACGCGGCCGTGGGTGGCCACGACGTCTGACACGAACGAATCGATGGAGCGGTAATCGCCTTGGTCACAAACCTTTTGGTGGGCGCGTGCGGCCCAGTGCGCGTCGCTGCCCGGGATGGTGTCCAGCCGCGAACGGGAGCAACCGATGACCGTGGCGCCGGCGCGCAGCAATTCGTGGGCGATGCCGACGCCCACGCCGCGGCTGGTTCCGGTCACGATCGCGATCTTGCCGTCGAGGACGCCCATCGTCAGGCCTTCCTTGTCCATTGACAGTGACTGTCAGCGGGTCATACTGTGCCATTCCATCTGGTGGTGTGTAAAGGCGTGCGCTTGGGAGGCCCCATGAATCTCCGTGTCATTCAATGGGCGACGGGGGGTGTCGGCAAAGCCGCCATCGCATGCGTGTTGAATCACCCGCGGCTCGAGCTCGTCGGATGCTGGGTGCACAGCGCGAGCAAGGACGGCGTCGACGTGGGCGACATCATCGGGAAGTCCCCGCTCGGCGTCGCGGCCACCACCAACGTCGACGAGGTGCTGGCCCTCGACGCGGACTGCGTCGTGTACAGCCCCCTGATCCCCAACGA
The DNA here is from genome assembly GCF_001666745.1 of Mycobacterium sp. E2699. Lineage (NCBI taxonomy): Bacteria > Bacillati > Actinomycetota > Actinomycetes > Mycobacteriales > Mycobacteriaceae > Mycobacterium > Mycobacterium sp. E2699. The sequence continues at coordinate 109,242 of NZ_LZJH01000099.1, forward strand.
CGACGAGGTAATCGCGATCTTGCGGTCCGGCAAGAACGTGGTCACCCCCGTCGGCTGGGTATACCCCGATCCGGCCAACCCGCGCCACCAGGCCGTCGCCGACGCTGCCGTCGAGGGCGGGGTGACACTGCACGGTTCGGGGATCCACCCTGGCGGCATCACCGAGCGATTCCCGCTGATGCTCTCGTCGCTGTCGTCGGCGGTCACGCACGTGCGCGCCGAGGAGTTCTCCGACATCCGCACCTACAACGCCCCGGACGTCGTGCGCCACATCATGGGCTTTGGCGGCACCCCCGAGGAAGCCATGCAGGGGCCCATGGCAGGCCTGCTCGACGGGGGCTTCAAGCAGTCGGTGCGAATGATCGCCGACCACATGGGATTTCGCATCGATCCCAACATCAGGACAATCCAGGATGTCGCGGTGGCAACCTCCGACATCGACTACGCCCCGTTCCCGATCACCACCGGAACCGTGGCCGCGCGCCGGTTCCGCTGGCAGGCCCTCGTCGACGGCGAGCCGGTCATCACCGCCGCGGTCAACTGGCTGATGGGCGAGGAAAACCTGGATCCCGCCTGGGATTTCGGTGGGCGCGGCGAACGCTTCGAAGTGGAGATCACCGGCGACCCTACCGTCAGCCTCACCTTCAAGGGGCTGCAGCCGGAGACCATCGCCGAAGGGCTGGTCAAGAATCCCGGCGTGGTCGCCACGGCCAACCACTGCGTCAACGCCATCCCTGACGTGTGCGCCGCCGGGCCCGGCATCAAGACCTACCTGGACCTGCCGTTGTTCGCCGGCCGCCCCGCCCCCGACCTTGCGGCCACGCCATGACCGTGCTGACCGACGTGTGGCGAAAGCAGGAGGGGCGGGTGGGGGTTCGGCTGCAACCGGGACCCGTCGAATGACCTACTCCCACCCGTCCTCGATGCGCGGCCACGTCGCGGTCGTCACCGGTGCGGCGCAGGGCGTCGGCAAGGGCGTCGCCGCTGCGCTGCTCGAGCGTGGCGCCGAAGTGCTGCTGGTCGACATCCAAGCCGAGGTGCTCGACGCGACCACCGCCGAGCTCACGGCACTGGGGCGTGTCGAACGGCTGGTCGCCGATCTGCGCGACCCGTCCAGCGCGCAGCGGATCGTCGCGGCCGCGGTGGACGCCTTCGGCACCGTGCACGGCCTGGTCAATAACGCCATCGCCACCAACGAGCCGAAGCCGTTCGTCGACGTCACCACCGAGGACCTGGCGCTCGGTTACGACGTCGGTCCCCGCGCGACCTTTCTGCTCATGCAGGCCACGTACCCGCTGATGGTCGAGGCGGGCGGCGGGTCGATCGTCAACCTCGGCTCGGGCACGGGCACCGGTGGCGAGCCCCGGTGGGGCGGCTACGCCGCCGCCAAGGAGGCCATTCGCGGGCTGTCCAAGGTCGCCGCCCTCGAATGGGGGCGCGACAACATCCGCGTCAACGTCATCTGCCCGTTCGCCGAGTCCGACGGCGTCAAGCTGTGGAAGCAGTTCGCGCCCAACGACTATGCCAAGGCGGTCGGGCGCGTTCCGATGAAGCGCATCGGCGACGTCCGCACCGATGTCGGAGCGCTCGTGGCGTTCCTGCTCGGCAGCGACGCGACGTTCATCACCGGTCAGACCATTCACGTCGACGGCGGGATCGGCTGCTTCCGGTGACCGAGGGATCCCTGCGTGATCGGCAGCGCGCACAGATCCGCGCCGAAATCCGACGCGCGGCGTTTCGGTTGTTCATCGAGCGCGGCTACGACGCCGTAACGACGGAGGAAATCGCCACTGCCGCAGGAGTTTCCGCACGCACCTTCTTCCGCCACGTGCCGACGAAGGAGGACCTGCTGCTGGCCCCCGTGCGCCACGGCGGCGCCGCCATCGTCAACCTCCTCGAACAGCGGCCGCCCAGGGAATCGCCGGACGTCGCGCTGATCAACGCCATCGTCGCGCGGATCCGCTCGTTCGACCAAGCCGACGTCGAGGAATGGCGCGAGGCCCTGCTGGTCGCTCCGGGCCTGCTCGACAAGGCCACCATCCACACGCCCGCCGACAGGGAGCGCGCCGCCAAACTGATCGGCGAACGCATGGGCGCCAATCCCGAGGACGACATGCGTCCCGGCCTGCTGGTCCAACTCGCGTTCGCGGCTGCGGATTTCGCGTTCCGACGATGGGTCCGCCAAACCGGGGCCTCGCGGCCGCTGGAGCTCTACGTGACCGAGGCCCTCGACGCGGTCAAGGGCAGCCACTGGAGGAGGAAGCCGAAATCGTGAAGGACAACTACAAGGTCGCGGTCTGGGCCACCGGCGGGGTCGGGAAGTACGCGATCCGAACCATCGCCGACCGCAGCAACCTCGAACTCGTCGGGGTGTGGGTGCACTCGGACAGCAAGGACGGCAAGGACGCCGGCGAGCTCGCCGGCATCGACCCCGTCGGCGTTCTCGCCACCCGCGACGAAACGGAAATCCTTGGCGGCGAGGCCGACTGCGTGGTCTATGCCGCGCCCGCGCCACCGCGGATGAAGGAAGCCATCGGCGACCTGTGCCGGATCCTGGCCGCAGGGAAGAACGTGGTGACGACCGCGATACCGGGGCTGGTCTACCCGCGCGGTTCGCTGCCGGCCAAGGTGACCGACGCGATCCGCGGCGCCGCCGAGGCCGGCGGCAGCTCACTGTTCTCCAGCGGCATCGAGCCCGGGTTCGGCGCCGACCTGTTCCCGATCGCGCTGATGTCCATGTCGCACAAGGTTTATTCGGTGCGCGGCATCGAGATCACGAACTACTCCGAGTACCCGGCCGAATACGACATGCGTGAACTGTTCGGCTTCGGCCAGCCGCTGGACTATCGGGGCGGGTTGATGAGGCCCGGCGTGCTGCGCTGGGGCTGGGGCGCCGCGGTCACCATGGTGGCCGACGCGCTAGGGGTTGAGCTGGACGACCTCCGCGAGACGTGTGAGTTTCTACCCACCCCGCGCGACATCCCTACCGCGTTCGGGCTTGTCGGGGCGGGGACCGTCGGCGCCACCCGGGCGCGTTGCATCGGGGTCGTCGACGGCGTCGACGTCATCACCATCGAGCACGTCGACCGCATCGCCGACGACCTGGCCCCCGACTGGCCTAAGGGCCGCACCGGTGGAACCGACGGCATCTGGCGCGTCATCATCGACGGCGAACCGAGCTTCGACGCCGAGTTCGAGGTCGGGCATCGACCCGGCGACAGCCACAACGATCACGGCCTGCTGGCAACGGGCATGCGCGCGGTCAACGCCATTCCCCGGGTCTGCGAGGCGGAGCCGGGAATCGTTGACGCGCTGCACATCCCGCTCACGTCACCGGTGGGGGCGCTGCACCCGCACCGCGACGGGGTCTCGGCGTTCTAGAAGCCGCTGTCGCCCCCGCCACCGGAGTCGAATCCACCCCCGAAGTCCGACCCACCGGAGTCGAACCCGCCCCCGAAGTCCGAGCCGCCGGAGTCGAACCCGCCACCCCAGTCGTTGCCGCCGAAACCGGTGTCGCCGCCGCCCGAGTACTGGTAGCCCCCGTCGAAGCCGGCGTCGCCCTGCTGGCTGTCGTAGCCGCCGCTCGCGGCGCTGTCGAAGCTCTGATTCGCCTGTGCGGATTCCCATCCGGCGTCGAAACCCCGGTCGTAACTGCCGCCCCAATGGTCGTCGAGCATGGCGTCGATCAGCAGGACGTCGGCCAGGGCCCAGCCCCAGCCCGGCCCCCAGAACGCGTACGGGTAGTAGCCGGGGTAGAAAAACATCCCGTTGTACATGCCACCGGGGTAGTAGTTCGCGTAGCCGGGTTGCGGGGTGGTGCTGTAGTTGTTGTTGTTGATCGTCACGTACTCCCCGGTATTCGGGTTCTTCGCCCGCACCGTGGCCTGCCTGCGGTCGGCCTCCGGCACCGACGTCACGGCGGACACGTTGGGCCCGGGGTTCAGCTTCCGGTTGGCCTTTTCCACAGTTGACTGCACGGCCCGTAGGTGCGCCCGCGCCGCGGTGTAATCGCCCGCCTGGTAGGCCTTTCGGGCGTCGCCGAGACTGGCGTTGGCCTTCAGCGACTCGGCGCTGACATCGGTGTCGGCGTTGGCGATGACCGCATTATCGAGGTCGGCGACCTCGGATTCGGCGGCGATCAACTGCCCCTTGACCCATTCCCGGGCTTCGTTGTCCTTGCGGCGCTTGCGGCTTCGCCCCACGGCGAACCAGATCAGCCCGACCGCCGCCAGCGCGACGCCTACGACGATCAGCGCCGTCCACAGCGGAGCCCAGCTGCTGTGCTTGGCGCTGCCGACGGGAGAAGTCGTCACCGTGCCTCCGGACGCGTTGCTCACACCGGACAGCTTGCTGATGAAGTCGCTGGTGGCGCCGTACGGATCATTGCGGTGCTCCCTGGCCGACTGCCCGAGGAACGAGTCCACGCTGTCGGCGATCACCCTGGGCACGTTGTAGGCGCGCACGTGATAGCCCTTGGCGTCGATGACCAGGATGACGCCGCTGAACCCCGGATCGCGGCCCACGATGACGTTGTGGATGGCATCCGGGGTGGTCACCCCCGTCTGTTCGGGCGCCACAGCGGCCACCCAAACCGGCGGTGTACGGCTCCACGCCCACCGGCTGGTGAGGATCTGCTGGTTCAGCTGGTCGGGGTTCTGCAGCGGCGGGCGGGCCGCCGGGTCGGCCACCACGTGGGTCTGCGCACCGAACCGGTCCACCACCTGGTCGGTGTACGCGTCGGCCCAGGCTGGCGGCGCGAGCAGCATTGCCAACGCCGCGAGGACCGGGACCGCAAAGATCCCGCCGAATCGTCGTGTCACGTGCTGATCGAACCACACGGTGACACCTCGTGGGCGGCCGATGCACCGGCCGCCGACGAGGCAGCTCCTAGCTTCCGGGCGGCGGCCTATCCGCCGCCGCCACCTGCTCCTCCTCCGGCACCGCCTGCTCCTCCGCCCGCGCCGCCGGCAGCGCCGCCACCGCCGGGCGCGGAGTTCGAGTAACCACCGCCGTAAGGCACGCGCGCGGGCGCCGGTGGTGGCGGCGGCGCCGGGCTGGACGACGTCGGCGGCGCGGCCGGCGCGCCACCCGCCGAAATGTCCGCGGCCGCGACGCCGCAGCCGACTCCCAGGCCAACAACGGCGGCACCGCCGAGCAGCGCGATTACCCTACGAACTTGAGATCTCATCGAATTCCCCCAATTGCCGATTTCGATTACGCTCCAACGCTTACCCGTTATCGGTGGGCGCAATCAGGCCAGTGCGGGCAGTACCTTGTCGGTGAGCAGCTGCACCGATTTCCACGCCTCGTCGACCGGCATCCCGCCGACCAGCGGGTGCATGACGAGCGGCCCGTACTGTTCGGACTCACGCACCTCGGCGACGAGCTGGTCGGGAGTCAGGAACCGATACCGTCCCGACGCCTTGACCTCGTCAAGCGTCCGAACCCCGGGCAGGTGCATGAGCGAACGCTCGTCGGCCGACCATCCGCCGTAGGTGACGGCCTCCCACAGGATGTGCTCACCCAGCTCCGCCCAGGCCCTGTCGGGGTCCTCGTGCAGGTAGATCATCCCGCGATTGATCGGCCCGGGCATGAGGACGACAGGCCTGATGCCGGCCTCGGAGCACAGCTCGCGGTAGTAGGCGGCGATCTCGGGCAGGTGGTCGGCCAGGCTGAGCGGCAGCCGGAATCGCGCCGCGCGCCGCGCCGTGGCGTGCGAACCTCCGCCGACGTACAGCGGCGGATGCGGTCTCGTCCAGGTACCGGTGCATACCCCTGCGTCGGCACCGGACCAGACGGACAGCATCCGGTCGACCAAGGCGTCCATCAGTTTGCCGCGCCGGTCGAAATCGACGCCGAGCGCGTCATATTCGACCGTCCGGTAGCCCAGGCCCACGGTGGTGTGCAGCCGGCCGCGGCTCATGTTGTCGACGAGCGCGATGTCCTCGGCCAGCCGGACGGGGTTCCACAGCGGCCCCAGTGCGCAGTCCACGCTGGCGATCAGCGTCGTCGTTCGCGCCAAAAACATCGACGCGGCCATGATCGGGTTGCAGCTCCATCCGTGCCCGGTCGCGTGATGCTCGTCGACGCTGATCGAGGCGACGCCGTGGGACTCGCCCCACTGCGCGAGCTCGAGCGCGGCGGCCAGCAGCTCACTTTGCACGCGCGGGTCACCCTGCGGGGACGCGAAATTGAAGCGCAGCACGGTCAATAACACGTCATGCCTCGGGTGCGCCGGCCATCGACTGCAGAAATGCGGGAAAGTCGGGAAACAGCCCGCGGTCCACGATTTCGATGCGGGCGCCGAACGCGTCGGTGTAGTAGGCGAACAGCGCAAGGTCGGAACCGGGCACCTCGGCAGTCATCTCGAGGGTGAAGCCGTTGGCCTCGAGCGCCTGGGCGCTCTCGGCCAGGTTGTCGCTGAAGTAGCCGAGGTGATGCACGGCGTTGCCCGGCGCGGCCGTCCACGGGCTTCCGGGGACCTCCTGTACGAGTTCGACGTGTGGGCTCTGCAAAGAATAGACGACGGTCGATGTCAATTCGTGGACGCCGGAGGCGGTGCGAAACGGCAACGTATAGGTCATCGGCTTGATCCACCGGTAGCCGGCCAGCGCGGTCAGCCTGGCCATGGCCGCATCGAGGTCGGGCACGACGATGCCGGTGTGATACAGGTCCTCGGGTTGCAGGGCGAATGCCATGGCGAGTACCTCCTTTCAGACGCAGTCCGACGCGCCGTCGACGACGAACAGCGCACCGCTGGTGTAGCCGCTCTGCTCGGTGCACAGAAACGCGATCGTGGGCGCGATCTCTCCCGGGGATCCGAAGCGGCGCAACGGAATGTGGGACAACTCGGAATCCACCAGTTCGGCGGCGCCGTGCATCGGGGCGGTCATCGGTGTGTCGATGGTGCCCGGTGCCACCGCGTTCACCCGAATCCCTTTACCCGCCCACTTGACCGCGAGATTCCTTGTGATGCACACGATCCCGGCCTTGGCGGCGCCGTACCCGGGGACCAGCGGCACCGCCCGCAGCGCGGACATCGACGCCAGGTTGACGACGCTGGCGCCGCCGGCCGCGGGCGACGACCTCAGCGCCCGGTACAGCGCGACCGTGAGCCGGTACGGACCGGTCAGGTTGACCGCGACCGACGCGTCGAACCCGTCGGGTTTCGACTCGTCGAGCCCGCCGGGGAAATTCGCACCCGCGTTGTTGACGAGCACGTCGAGGCGGTCGAACCGGTGCGCCAGCGCGTCTATCGACTCGTGGTCGGTGATCTGCAACTGGTGGTAGGACATCCCGGACAGGTCGGTCTCGTAGTCCGCCGTGGTCGGTTTGGTTCCGGTGATGGCGACCGACGCCCCGGCGTCCCGGAACAGCGTCGCGGTGGCGTGCCCGATGCCGCTGGTGCCACCGGTGATCAGCACCGCGGTCCCGGTGAAGTCGAAGCTGACCCGAGCCGTCATGAGCTCCTCGCTAATTGGTTTGCCAGCCAGGCGCTTTCCCAGAAGTTGGTGCTGCCGGCCAGCAGCGTTTCGTGGGCCCGCTTCAACACTTCGCGCGCCCCGGCGTGCTCCGCGGGAACGAGCTCGGCGAGGTGAATGGCGTGCAGTGCCCGGCCCGCATCGAGGTGCGCCCGCGCCCTCTCTACCAGCCCGTCGGCACCGGCCAACTCCACCACGTCGGCGGCGACGGCGTCGAAGCCGACGGGGTAGAGCTCGGTGGTCGACCGGTGATGGAACCAGCCCGAGTAGTTCTCCCAGACGGCGCGCACATCCCAGGCCACCTTGCCGTAGCCCTGGCCCACTTCGCATTCCGGCGGCAGGGTGATCTCGCGCATCAGGGTTCGGACGTCCTTGCCCGCGTTCATCCCGTCGACGGTCCGGTCGTGGACGTACTGGATCGCGTCGCGCAGGCGGGTCAGTTCGGCGTTGATGCGCTCGGCGCCGGCGATCGGGTCGAAGTGGCCGGTCACCAGGAGCTCGGGCCGCAGCTCGCGCACCCGCTCGACCGACTGGATCGCGGTCAGGGCGTCGCGGTACCGGTCACCCCGCATGGTGACGAGGTTGGGGATGTGCCCGAAGATCGGGCCAAAGGTGTTTCCGCACAGGCAAATCCGTTCGTCGGGCAGCCACACCACCAGCGAGTCGGTGGTTTCACCGCCGGGCACGGCGATCAGCTCCATCCGCCGGCCACCGACCTCCAGGGTGAGTGTGTCCTCGAATTCGAGGTCAACGACGGGCACGCTCTGGGGGGCCAGCCGGGTCGTACCGAGCCGGCGCTGAATTGCTTGGATGCCCGTCGCCAGCTTGTCCTTGAAGGCGAACGCGCTGCGGGCGGCGCGGTACGGGATCAGGCGCTCGTTGTCGTCGCGCCAGGTGGTCCAATTCGCTTGCGCGACAACCTTGGTATCGGGGTCTCGTAAGCTGTCCAAACCCCCGACGTGGTCGACGTGGCCCTGTGTGAAGATGATGTAGCGCACCGGCGAGGGGTCGACGTCGTCGAAGTTGGCGCGATGCACCGGCCCCTCGAAGCCCATCCCGGTGTTGACGATGACCCGGCCGTCGGCGGTGGTCAGCAGGTAGGCGTTCGACAGGCCCGGCGAGCACCACAGCCCCGGCGCTATCCGCTCGGCCTTCTCGGCGGCTGCCGGGCGCATGGCGTCGGCGCCGGGTCTGCTGCGATAGACCGGTTCCATCGCTGGTGTCTCCTTCATTCGGGGGGGACGTCGAACCTGTCGAAGTAGAAGCCGAAGCGCCCGCGCAGTTCGTCGGGCGAGATGCCGAAGTGCCGCTGCAGGTCGTAGCGGACGCGGCCGTGCTTGCCCCGCGGGTTGCCCTCCAGGTACTGCTGCAGGCGCCCCCGCACCTTCGGTGTCAGCTCGACGCCGCCGCGCCCATACAGCTGCTCCAGTAGCGGCATCTCGTTGCCGTTGAGGTGGTGGAAGCTGATGTCGATGCTGCGTTCGGCCGGAACCAGGTCGCGGTCGCGCACGCACGCGCCGAGCAGCCGGTGCACCCGGTCGCTCCAGTAGTCCAGCAACCAACCCGGGTCGATGCTGGTGCGCCGCAACCGATCGGAGTAGGCCATCATCGTGATCGCCGACTGCACCACCGCGACGGGGTCGCGATGGGTGAAGGCCACCGTGGCGTCGGGGAAGGTCGCCATCAGCGGGCCGAGCTGCTCGCAGTGCTGCGGGCTCTTCAGCACCCAGGTCCGCGGGCCGCGCAGGAAGGTCAGCGCCTGCAACACCTTCTTCAGGTATGCGTAGTGCCGGGTCTGGTCGAGCTGCAGGTAGTAGTCCCGCCAATCCGGCACGCGCGCATGCCATTCCAGGACGTAGGCGGCCAGGTCGAGGTCGAGCAGCTCGACCTCCTCCTCGATCGCCTCGGGGAACCGGTCGTGCATGGCGGCGACCACCGGGGCACTGACCATGAGCGCGTCGTGCTCGGCCTTGGCCCGCGCATAACGCGGATCGACCCCGAAGATGTCCGGGCCCTCGCCGCGGGCGGGGATCGGTTCCTGGCTCTCCCAGTAGGGCAGCGCACGCCGGCGCGGGTCGGCGGCGATGAGGTTCACCAGATGCGTGGTGCCCGATCGCGGCATCCCGACCACGATGAACGGCCGCTCTATTTCGATCGACTCGATCTCGGGGTAGCGCCTGATGAGCTCGACCAGCGACAGCCGGTTGCGCAGCAGGCGGACCACCCGCTGCCGCAGCGAGCCGCGGGTGAGCTGGGTCAGGCCCTCGTCGGCCTCGATCGCCGCGACATGCGCCGTCAGCCGCGCACCGAACCCGTCGGTGTCGTCCAGGTCGTCGGCGCCGGCCTGGACGACCGCTTCGGTCAGCATCCGGTCGATGTCGAGGTCGACGCGCCGCGCCTCGGTGAATTCCAGGACCTGACGCTGGACGTCGGTCAGCCGGGGCGACGTCAGGTCTTCGAAGTCGATGTCATCCACGTCGCCGACCGCATGACCCACGCGCCCGCCTCCTCGACATCGATTGCGTCGAAGTTACCGCAGCGGGCCGCGAGTTCTACAGGTTAGCCAGGTCGTCGGGAACGTCGACCTTGTGTTCCTGCAGCGCCTCCAGCGGGACCACCTCGAGAGTGCGCTCGTGGGTGGACGCCAGCACCACCGGTGCGGCGCACCCGTCGTGGTGGGCCCGCAGCCAGTTCAGCGCGGTCACGCACCAGCGGTCTCCGGGCAGCAGGCCGGGGAACCGGTGCTCGGGCACCGGCGTCAGCAAGTCGTTACCGATGGAACGCTGGTGTTCCAGGAATTCAGCGGTCATCACCGCGCAGATCGTGTGCCGGCCGAGGTCTTCCGAACCGGTCGAGCAGCAGCCGTCGCGGTAAAAACCGGTGAGTGGTTCCGTCCCGCACGGTTCCAGCGGACCGCCGAGCACATTGCGATCAGGCACGCGATCAGTATCGCGCTCCTCGGCACGAAGTTTGAAGAAACTTTCGCTATCCGTTCGAAGAAAGGCACCGGACAGCGGGCGGCCGCGGCGGACACAACCCGCGTTTCCCATCCTGTACCCAATCCAACCTACGACGCGGTACCTTCGGCAGGTGATGCTTTCGGGTGCTTTCCTGGCGGAAGCGGCCGCGACGGTCGATAACAAGCTGAACGTGCATGGCGGCGTGCTGTCCAAATATACCGTCGGGCCCGACCGGGTAGCCCGATTTGTCCTCGTGGTGCTGACGCAGGACGACAGCGACGATTCGGAGCGGCGCGTACAGGTCGAGATCAAGCCGCCGACGGTTGACGCGACGCAACGCGCGACGTTCGAGGCGCCGGAGGCCTCCGTCGGGGAATTTCCGGGATTCGCGTTCTTTCCCATCGAAACGCGGCTGCCCATTGACGGCCGCTGGGTGATCGACGTTGTCTGCGGCGAATCGACGGTCTCGTTGCCCCTCATCGTCGACGAGTGGGCGCCGCCAGTCGGCATCTGAGCGGACCCGTTTTCACTAGGGGCACAACGCCCTTGGCGCTCCTCGGGATCGCACCCGAAGTGGCGCAACGCACTCCCTGACCCAGCGCGTGAACGCCGTTAGGTCACAACAAGATAACAATTCCTGACGCGTCGATAAGCTCCCGGCGACTCGCTGGCCAAATACCGGGAACATCACCCCGCAAAATTTATCGTCAGTTCGTGCACCGTCGAACGGCCCTCAAGCTTCCACTGCTGCTGGCGGCGGGCACGGCGTTGGCCCACGCTCCTCGCGCCTCCGCGGAACCGGCGCCCCGCTCCTCCGGTGAGGTCATGCGGTGGTCGCCCGACCGCGCCAACCGCTGGTATCAGGCGCAGGGCTGGCTCGTCGGTGCCAACTACATCCCGTCGAGCGCCATCAACCAGCTCGAGATGTTCCAGCCGGGCACCTACGACCTCCGCCGCATCAACACCGAGCTGGGCTGGGCCAGGGCATACGGCTTCAACAGCGTGCGGGTCTTTCTGCATGATCAGCTCTGGGCCCAGGACGCCCGCGGCTTCCACAACCGCCTCGCGCAGTTCGTCAGCGTCGCGGCCAGCCACGGCATCAGGCCGCTGTTCGTCTTCTTCGACTCCTGCTGGGACCCGCTCCCCAAACTGGGTCCGCAACGGGCGCCGAGGCCGGGGGTCCACAACTCGGGTTGGGTGCAGAGCCCCGGCGCCGAACGCATCGGCGACCCCGCCTACACCCCCGTACTGCACGACTATGTCACCAGCGTTCTGACCCAATTCCGCAGTGACAACCGGGTTTTGGGCTGGGACCTGTGGAACGAGCCCGACAATCCCGCCCGGGTGTATCAAAAGGTGGAGCGGAAAGACAAGCTCGAGCGGGTCGCCGAGCTGCTCCCGCAGGTGTTCCGGTGGGCCCGTTCGGTCGATCCCAGCCAGCCGCTGACCAGTGGCGTGTGGCGCGGTGTCGACCAGGGCGAGCAAGGGGGCCGGAGCCCGATCAGCGACATCCAACTGAACAACTCCGACGTGATCACCTTCCACTCCTACGCCGAACCCGCCGCCTTCGAGTCCCGGATCGCCGAGCTCGCGCCGCTGGGGCGGCCGATCATCTGCACCGAGTACATGGCCCGGCCCCAGGGCAGCACCATCGAGACGATCCTGCCCGTCGCCAAACGGCGCAACGTCGGCGCCTTCAACTGGGGGTTGGTCGCCGGAAAGACTCAGACCTACTTCCCGTGGGACTCGTGGGATCACCCCTACGCGGCGCCCCCGAAGGTGTGGTTCCACGACCTGCTGCAGCCCGACGGCCGGCCCTTCCGGGACAGCGAGTTCCAGGCGGCCCGGAGCCTGACCAGCGGCCAGCCCACGTGAAATGCGCCCTGAGCTGCGCTAAGACCGGAGGAGCTGTGGCGGTGGCGGAGGTCTGTGGTTCATTGACATAGAGGACAGATGTCTCCCGACATAGAGGACAGCCCAGTTATCGCGAGGTGTCCTCAT